>NZ_JASCAE010000054.1:0-115019 GCF_029967975.1 Pseudomonas sp. V98_8 | reverse complement strand
CTGGATTGTTGGCGTGACACAAGTCTGTAGGAGCCGGCTTGCTGGCGATGCGGTGTTGGCCGTGATGCCGTCATCGCTGGCAAGCCAGCTCCCTACAGGAGAACCGGTCAACCAGTGTGCCCGCCCAGGGTTTCGGCGATCCAGTCGGCGATGTACTGTCCGGCGTTGATGCTGTTATCAAAGCTGGAATGCTGCACACCCCCTTCACGTTCGGTGAAGATCTTCAGTTCACGCTTGGGGCTGTTGACCAGTTGCTCGTAGGTACGGTGTGCCCACTTCAGTGGGATCTGCGAATCCTTTTCACCGTGGGTCACCAGGAAAGGCACCTTGATGCGATCCAGCACACCGTCCAGGTGTACGTTTTCGGCGATGGCCATGAACTCATCCATGTCTTTTGCACCCCACACCCACTGCACGTGCGTCCAGTAGTGCGGTACGGGGAAGCTGCCTTCTTTTTCCAGGCGGCGCTTTTGCACATCGCGCCAGTCATGGTTCGCGCCCCACACCACGCCGCAGGCAAACCGTGGCTCGAAGGCTACCGCGCGCGGGCAGTAATAACCGCCAAGAGAGACGCCCTCCAGACCGATGCGCTTGGCGTCCACGTCGCTTCGGGTTTCCAGCCAGTCGACCACGCGGCTGGCCCAATGCTCGCTGTCGAAACGAGCGATCAGGTTATGCAGGCGTAGGGCTTCACCCGTACCAGGCTGGTCGATGATCAACGACGAGATGCCACGTTTTGCCAGCCAGGCGGGCAGGCCGACGCGGTATTTCATTTCCTTGGTCGAATCCAGTCCATTGACCTGCACCAGGATTGGCGCCGGGCCGGTCACGCCTTCGGCACGCACCAGCAAGCCGGAAATATGTTTGCCCTCGTAGGGGATTTCGACGCGTTCGCAGTTCTCCCGCGACAGTTCGATACCGCGCTTGAAGGTCTGCAAAAAGCGCTGGTACAGCTCGCTGCGCCCCGGCGCGCCATGGGCCTGCAAGCGCTCGCAGGTGAGGTAGTAGGTGGCGGCGCGGTTGTATTTTTCGCCAGCGGAAAACAGCCGGCCAAGGCCTTCGTCTTCTTCGGCAAGCCCGCAGAGCTTGTCGGCCATCTTCGCCCAGGTTTCGCGGAATGCTTTGGTACCGGCCGCGTCGGGCTGCCGGGCGGCCTCCTGCAGCGGCGCGCACATCTCTTCGATTTCGCCCATGCGGGCGCCCATTTCGATGGCCAGGTTGACTGAGAGATTCCACACATAATTGGTCGGGAAATAACGGAACATGAGGGTTGTTGTCCTTGTGGTTGCCTTGAGCATTCACAAGGCACGTTAAGGACGCCCCGGTTAATTGACCAATCGCGACTCGGGATGAGAGGTATCGCGAGCGGCGATAGGATCGCGTTCCAGATGCTGGATGAACTCGCTGATGCGCTCACGCAGCCAGCGGTGCATCGGATCGCCGTCCACGCTGCGGTGCCAGAGCATGACCTCGCGCATGACCGGAATCTTCACCGGAGGATTGAGGATGCGCAGCGGCAGGTGCTGGGCATACAGGCGCGCCAGGCGCTGGTGCATGGTGGCGATGCGTTGAGTGCCGACGACCAGTTGCGGCAGGGTGTTGAAGTCGTTGGTGATGACTTCGATACGGCGGTTGAAACCATACTGGTTCATGAACCATTCTTCGATGCTCAAGTGCCGGGTGCGACCAAAACCGACGGAGACGTGGCCCATGTCCATGTACTGCTCCAGGGTCAGGCTGTCCCCGACCTGGGTGTTGCCGTCCCACACCACACAGACATGTTCTTCCTCGAACAGCAGCTTGTGGGGGTGGCCGTCGATGATGTAGCGCTCAGGCACGATCATCAGGTCGACCTCGCCGCGAATCAGCAGCTCACCGGAATTGTCGCCAGGGCCGAGCATCTCGAACGTGATGTTCGGGGCTTCCTGATGGATCTTCTGAATCACCTGGGCGAACAGCACGCTGATCAGGTAATCCGAGGTCACCAGGCGGAAATGGCGTTTGCTGGTGGTGGGGTCGAACACCGGCTTGGCAGTGATCGAGGATTGAATCGTCAGCAGTACTTCGCGGATCGGTTTGGCGAGCTCCCGGGCGTAGGGCGTGGGCTGCATCTTGCGCCCCACCTGCACCAGCAGCTCGTCTTCGAAATAACTGCGCAAACGCCCGAGCACGCCACTGGTTGCGGACTGCGTCATGTGCAGGCGCTCGGCGGCACGGGTGATGTTCTGCTCTTCGAGCAGCACATCGAGTGCCACCAGCAGATTGAGATCCAGGTGGTTGAAACGCATCAGGCAGGCCCGCTGTTGTATTTATTTTGACGATACATTCCGGTGAATTCATCGTCTCGTCAACCCCGTTTGTGCGCCATCCTCCTGCACATCCAGGTATCGCGTTTGCCGATAGGTCGCATCCCCACTCGCGATTAGTCAGCTGCCAAATCCCACGTCAATCTTCGCCGCAGTCGGACCTCTGGCCGACACCACCACCGGATTCCATGCCCCGCTGATCGGCCTTGTCGAGCGCTCGGCAGCAGTCTCCGGATCATAATTTCAATGGAGTGGTAGCCATGAACATCATTGGCCTTGATGCCCTGATCTTTGGCGTCGATGACATCCAAGCCTGTACCGATTGCCTGCGTGACTACGGCCTGGCGCCAGTTGACGTCGACAGCCATGGCGGGCGCTTCGAAGCGCTGGACGGCACTGCCGTGATCATTCGCCGAGCGGACGATCCGAACCTGCCGGTTGCGCTTGGCCCGGCACCGTCGATACGCGAAACCGTCTACGGCGTCGCCAGCGTGGCGGACCTCGACGCAATCGAGGACGAATTGGCGCGCGACCGTCAGGTCTCCCGGGAAAACGGCGTGCTGCACAGCATCGACGACATGGGCTTCGCAATCGCCTTCCAGGTCACCGTGCGCAAGGCTTATAGCGCCCCGGACGACCTGACCAACGCCGCCGGCCACTCGCCGCAACGGCCGTTGAACCAGCCGGGCATTACGCTCGACATGAGTGCGGTGCCACGCACCTTGTCCCACGTGGTGTATTTCGTTCCCGACGCGGCCAAGGCCGAAGCGTTCTATGCCGAACGCCTGGGCTTTCGGACCACGGACACCTTTATCGGTGCCGGGCCGTTCATGCGCCCGGCCGGTTCCGATGATCACCACTGCCTGTTCATGATCCAGACCCCGCCACACATGAAGGGCTGCGAGCACTTCACCTTCCACATGGGCAGTGGCACCGAAGTGCTGTTGGCCGGCACACGTTTCGAGCAAAAGGGCTGGACCAGTTTTTGGGGCCCTGGCCGCCACCTCTTTGGCTCCAACTGGTTCTGGTACTTCAACAGTCCGTTGGGTTGCCACATTGAATACGACGCCGACATGGACAAACACGATGACGCCTGGGAGGCCCGTCGCGCGCCGTTATCAGCGGATAACTCGCAGCTGTTCCTGTTCAACTCGAAAGAAAAATGGGCTCCCGGCGGCCCGCCACCCAAACAGGGGTGAATACGGATGTCAGCCATGAGCCACAGCGATTTCCCCCTGTGCCGGATAGACGAACTGGTGGAAGGGCAATCCCGCGGATTCGATCCATTGCAGCGCGGCAGGGACAGTGTTTTCGCCCTGGTGCACGAGGGACAGCTGCGGATTTATCGCAACAGTTGCCCGCACCTGGACGTACGCCTGGAGTACCGCAAAGACCGTTTTTTATCCGCCGACGGCCAGTTGATCGTCTGTTACGCCCACGGTGCGCAGTTTCTGCCGAGTACCGGTGAATGCGTCTACGGCCCCTGTCTGGGCCAATCGCTGGAGGCATTGCCGTGGCGCGTGGAGGAGGGCTGGCTGGTGCTGCAAATGCCCGGCATTCGGATCGCGCCGCCCGCCGTCGAGGTATCGCGTTTGGAGATACATCGCATCCCTACTCGCGATTAGTCAAATCCCTGCTTTGACGGGAAGCTGGACCCAACGACGCAGTGCCCGACGCTGCATCGAATCACAAGAATAACAAGTGAGAAAACCATGAGTGCAGTGAACAAAGTTCTGATCGTGGGCGGTGGCATTGGTGGCTTGTGTGCGGCCATCGCACTGCGGCGCAAGGGCATTGAAGTCGATCTGATCGAGCTCAAGTCAGAGTGGACGGTGTACGGCGTCGGGATCATCCAGCAAAGCAACGTGGTCCGCGAGATGGCCAAGCTGGGCGTGCTCGACGGTTACCTCGATGCGGCGTACGCCTTTGAAGACGTCGCCATTTATGGCCCGGCCGGTCAGCAGCTGGCGCGCATCCCGGGTCAACGCCTGGCAGGGCCTGCGTACCCGGCCAACGTCGGTATTTCACGCTTGGCGCTGCACAAGGTCCTCAGCGAAACGGCGCTGGAGCTCGGTGCTCAAGTACGCCTGGGGCTGAGCGTGGAATCCTTGAAGGACACAGGCGATAGCGTGGATGTGCTGTTCACCGATGGCAGCAGTGCGGTCTATGACCTGGTGGTCGGCGCTGACGGTCTGTTCTCCAGGGTTCGCGATCTGCTGTTCGGCGACACCTACACACCACGCTTCACCGGCCAATCGGTGTGGCGCTATAACTTCCCGCGCGCGCCGCAGATCGACCACCTCGCCAACTATCAGAGCGCCGAAGGCAATGCCGGCCTGGTGCCGCTGGCGGGTGACCTGATGTACCTGTTCCTCACGTCCCACGAACCGTCCAACCCGTGGATGGACCCTACGACCCTGGCCGAACAGATGCGTCAGCGCTTGCAGGGTTTTACCGGCCTCATCGGCGAACTGCGTGAGCAAATCACCGACAGCAGCCAAGTGGTCTACAAGCCGATGGAAGTGGTGTTCGTCGACGAGCCCTGGTATCGCGGCCGCGTCCTGTTGATCGGCGACGCCGCCCACGCGACCACGCCGCACCTCGGTCAGGGTGCCGGCATGGCGATTGAAGACGCCATCGTGCTCAGTGAAGAACTGACCCGCGACGGCAGCGTCGAGCAACAACTGCAGCGCTTCATGGCGCGCCGTTTTGAGCGCTGCAAATACATCAGCGAAAGCTCGGTGCTGGCCGGTGACAAGGAAATGCAACACGACCGCGAGTTCGACCGCATTGGCCTGGTCAGGCAGATGCTCGCGCGGACGGCTGAGCCCATCTGATTCACCCGCAGCAGTTACCACTATAAAAACAAGAGGTTAACGCGATGGTTAGTTCCACGACTGCGACGCTTGCGCGCCGCCCGGTCAGCACGTCTGCACCCTTTGCTTTCAGTCTGGCCGCGGCCCTGGTGCTGTGCAGCCAGGCGGCCCTTGCCTTTTCGGTGGATACCGGCAATCCGGATTTCAACCTGCGTTGGGATAACACCGTGAAGTACAGCGCTGCCTGGCGCACGCAAAATCCCAGCAGCAAACTGACCGAGGGCCAAGTGGCACTCAACCAGGACGACGGCGACCGGGCCTTCAAAAAGGGCTTGATTTCCAACCGTACGGACATCCTTTCCGAACTGGATATGTCGTTTAAAAATGTCGGTGCGCGCCTCAGTGGGGCCGCCTGGTACGACACCGCCTATCAACACGACAACGATAACGACGACCCGACCCGGGCCAACGCCCGTTCCGTGGCCTACGACGAATTCACCGACGACACCCGCCACCTGCATGGCGGCGACGGTGAATTGCTTGATGCGTTCGTGTACTGGAACGGCTCGCTGGCCGATCACGCCACGTCCGTGCGCGCCGGGCGCCACGGGTTGATCTGGGGCGAGAGCCTGTTCTTCGGGGCCAACGGCATTGCCGGTGGCATGGCGCCGGTCGATGTGGTGAAGGCGCAGTCGGTACCCAACACCCAATTCAAGGAAATCACCCGGCCGGTGAGTCAGCTGTCGGGGACTTTTCAACTGACCGACGACGTGTCGCTCGGCGCCTTTTACCAGTTGGAATGGGAAGAGACGCGCCTGCCGGGCGCCGGCAGCTACTTCTCCACCAGTGACACCATTGGTGAAGGCAACGAACGCTTGATCGTGGGGGCGCCGTTTCCAGCGTTTCTCGGAGGCAACGCCAGCAGCCCGGCAGCGTTCTTCCATGGCAATGACAAGGAAGCGAAAAGCTCGGGGCAGGGCGGCTTGCAGTTGAAGTACAGCGCCGAGACGGTCGAGTACGGCCTGTATGCGATCCAGTACCACGACAAGACCCCCAAGCTGTATCTCAAGCCGTCGACCGGTGCGCCGAACTTCAGCACCGGCCAGATCGGTGAGTATTACTGGGTGTACCCCGAGGATATTCGTGCTTTCGGTGCCAGTTTTTCCACCACGATGGACGAATACAGCTTCGCTGGCGAAGCCTCGATGCGCTGGAACATGCCACTGGTTTCCAACGGCCAGACTGTCCTGCCTGGTGTCGTCGCCGACAACGATGACGATGCCCTGTACGCGGTCGGCCGCACCGCTCACGTCAACCTCAACGTGCTGGCTTCGTTCGGACCGAACTTCCTTGCCCGGGAATCGGGACTGGTCGGTGAGATCGCCTGGAACCGCCTGCTGAGTGTCACCAAAAACCGTGCCGCCCTTGACCCCAATGCCACCGATGACGGCCTGGGATTCAAGGTGGTCTACACACCAACCTACCGCCAGTTTTTCTCCGGCATCGATATCAGCATCCCCGTCGGACTCAGCTATTTCCCGCTGGGCAAATCGGCCGTTGTCAGCTCCTTCGGCCCGGACAACGGCGGCGACATGAATATCGGCATCACCGCGACCTACCTGGATCGCGTCACCGCCGGCCTGACCTACACGCATTACTACGGCGCCGAGGACACCAACCTCAACGCCGCCAGCCAGTTCAATTACAAGCAATCGCTGAAAGACCGGGACTACCTGGCTTTCTCCGTCAAGACCACGTTTTAAGAGGACTTGCGCATGACCCACAATAAGAAAACCGGTGCCTTCAAGCTCAAGGCCCTGTGCTTTGCACTGCTCGGCAGCCTGGCCATTTGCAGTCAGATGACATGGGCGGCGACGGCGGAAGACGCGGCCAAACTGTCGAAAAACCTCACGCCTTTCGGGGCCGAGCGCGCCGGTAATGCCGATGGCTCCATTCCGGCCTGGGACGGTGGCTATACCAAGGTCGATCCTTCGTTCAAGGAAGGCGGCAAGCGTTCCGATCCGTTCGCCGCAGACAAGCCACTGTTCAGCATCACCTCGAAAAACCTGGCGCAGTACGCAGGCAAACTCAGCGACGGCACCAAGGAAATGTTCAAGCGTTTCCCGGACACCTATCGCATCGATGTGTACTCGACCCGGCGCACAGCCGCCGCGCCGCAATGGGTGTATGACAACACTCTGAAAAACGCCACCCGCGCCAGGCTGGTCGACAGCAGCGCCGGTCCCGTGCCTGAAGGCGCCTTTGGCGGGATCCCGTTCCCGATCCCGCAAAATGGCGCAGAAGCCATGTGGAACCATCTGTTGAACTGGCGCGGTACCTCGCTATCGATGCATTTCCGTCATTACCTGATGACCGCCGACGGCAAGCAGGTCATGACCACCGACGGCCAGGCTATCCAGGAGATGCCGTATTACTACCAGGAAGGGACGCCGGAATCCTTCGCCGGTGACTATTGGCTGTTCCGTCTGCTCAACGTCGGGCCGCCGTTGCGCGCCGGCGAGCAGATCATGGGCCGCACCAACATCAATGGCGACCTGTCCCAGGCGCACGTCTACCTGACCGGTCAGCGCCGCGTACGCAAGCTGCCCAATGCCTGCTGCGATACACCGACACCGGCGACTGCCGGGGTGATGTCGTTCGACGAATTGAGCGTGTTCCAGGGCCGCATGGACCGCTTCAACTGGAAACTGGTGGGCAAGCAGGAGATGTACATCCCCTACAACACCAACAAGGTGCAAACCGCCGCCAAACCTGAAGACCTGTTTTTGGCCCACCACATGAACCCGGATTACGTGCGCTGGGAATTGCACCGGGTGTGGGTGGTCGAGGCCGATCTGGCACCGGGCAAGCGTCACCAGTTGCCGAAGGGCCGCTACTACCTCGACGAAGACACCTGGCAAGCCATGCTGGGCGATCGCTGGGACGCCAACGGCCAACTGGCCAAGACCCTGTGGTCGTTGCCGGCGGTCCTGCCGGACCTGCCCGCGCAAGCGCAATTGTCCTCGGGTTTCTATGACCTGACTTCCGGCGCCTGGTTTATCCAGAACGTCTACACCGGCCAGCCTGAGCAGTACGCCATGGTCGATCGCTACAAGGCCTCCGAGTTCTCGCCGGCGGCGATGGCGGGTGCTGGCGTTCGTTGAAACGGACGGTGAGTTCGGCCGGATCGTGGCTTGCGCAGCGTGATCCGGTTTCAAACGGTATTTCGAGGTCGGTATGAACAGATTCTGTCAGGTGATTGTTCGGCTGGTGTGGCTTATGGCGATGCCGTTTAGCCTGGCGCACGCCGAGGCGGTGGGCGACGCACTGAACACCCCGGCGATGCAGGCGCCGCAAGCGAAATCCGCGGTGCTGCTGGACCTGGCTCGTGCAGGGGCGCGGTTGGTGGCGGTGGGGGAGCGGGGCATCGTGCTGCTTTCCGATGACAACGGCGTCAACTGGCGGCAAGCCGACGTGCCGGTTTCGGTCAGTCTGACGGCCGTGCAGTTTGTCGACGCCAATACCGGCTGGGCCGTGGGGCATGCCGGTGTCGTGCTGGCTTCCCGTGACGGTGGGGAACACTGGGTTGTGCAAATGGACGGCGTGCGTGCCGCACAGCTAGAGCTGGTAGGCGCCACTGCTCAACTGTCTTCTGCGAGCGATCCGGATGCCGCCGCGGCACGTGTGCAAACGGCCGAACGACTTGGTGCCGAAGGAGCCGACAAACCGTTTCTCGCCCTGCAATTCGTCGATGCCCGGCACGGCCTGATCGTCGGCGCGTACGGCCTGGCCTTTCGCACCGACGATGGCGGCACCACCTGGCATTCCATCATGGGGCAAATAGATAACCCGATGGGCGCGCACTTGTCTTCCATCGTTCAACAGGGCGAGCACTGGTTCCTGGCGGGCGAGCAGGGTTATCTCGCTCGTTCGGATGATGCCGGCCTGTCATTCACCCAGCTGCAAAGCCCTTACGGGGGGAGCTTCTTCACCCTGCAGATGCGCGACGACGGCGTGTTGCTGGTGGCAGGTTTGAAGGGCAATGCTTTTACCTCCCGTGACCTGGGCGAAAGTTTCCAGCCTGCCCCGGTGTCGATGCCGGTGTCTTTCAGTGACGCAGTTCGCACCGCTGACGGCCAGCTACTGCTGGTCAATCAGAGTGGCGCCTTGTTTCGCACCAACAACCAGCCCGGCGCATTGCTCAAGCCTTATGGCAAACCGCTCGGCAAGCCCGTTGCCAGTGTCATCGAGGCCGCTGACGGCAGCGTGACGCTGGCTGGTTTTACTGGGTTGACGCGCCTGTCGCCGTCAATCGCTACCGCTTCGGAGTGAGGTTATGAAGTCTCTCGACAACGCCACGGCAAGCCTGGCGAATTTCGATCCGCGCTCCGGTTCAGTGGTGGAACGCACATTGTTCAACCACCGCCTGTGGGTGTTGTTGGTGTGTGTGTTGACCACCCTGGTGCTTGGGTATCAAGCCACCCGTATCGAGCTCAATGCCAGCTTCGAAAAGATGATCCCTACCCAGCAGCCCTACATCGCCAACTACCTTGAGCACCAGAAACAGCTCACCGGCCTGGGCAATGCCCTGCGCATTGTGGTCGCCAACCGACATGGCGATATCTATGACGCCGAGTACCTGAAAACCCTGCAAGCCATGAGTGACAAACTCTATCTGACGCCGGGTGTCGACCGGGCCTACATGAAGTCGCTCTGGACACCCGCCACGCGCTGGGTCGCCGTGACCGAAGACGGCCTCGATGGCGGCCCGGTGATACCGGATGACTACAGCGGCACCGCCGCCAACCTCGAAGCGCTGCGGCGCAATGTCCAGCGCTCCAATGAAATCGGGCAGTTGGTGGCGTTCGACCAGACCTCGAGCATCATCTACGTGCCTTTGCTGGCCTCCACCGCCGACGGCAAACCGCTTGACTACGCGGAGTTGTCCGAGCAACTGGAGGCACTGCGTAGCACGTATCAAAGCGCCAACATCGACATTCACATCACCGGGTTCGCGAAAAAGGTCGGTGACCTGATTGCCGGCCTGAAGCAGATCCTGTTGTTTTTTGCCGTCGCGATCCTGATCACCACCGCTGTGCTTTTCTGGTACACCCGTTGCCTGCGCAGCACCGTACTGGTGGTGCTGTGCTCGCTGGTGGCGGTGGTCTGGCAGCTCGGTTTGCTGCCCTTGCTGGACTACCAACTGGACCCGTATTCGGTGCTGGTGCCATTCCTGGTTTTTGCCATCGGCATGAGCCACGGCGCGCAGAAGATGAACGGCATCATGCAGGACATCGGTCGCGGCATGCACCGGGTCGTGGCCGCGCGCTTTACCTTTCGCCGATTGTTTCTCGCCGGGCTGACGGCGCTACTGTGCGATGCCGTGGGTTTCGCGGTGCTGATGCTGATCAAGATCCAGGTTATTCAGGACCTGGCGGTGATCGCCAGCATCGGCGTGGCGGTGTTGATCTTCACCAACCTGATCCTGCTGCCGGTGTTGCTCTCGTATGTCGGTGTCACCCCGCGCGCGGCACAACTGAGCCTCAAGAGCGAACAGGCCGAGCAAACCGGGCAGACGCGCCATGCCTTCTGGCGTTTTCTGGACCTGTTCACCCATCGGCGCTGGGCCAGCCTGTGCATTGCCATCAGCCTCGCGCTGGCGGCGGTGGGTTTTCTGGTCAGCCTGCAACTGAAAATTGGCGACCTCGACGCCGGTGCGCCGGAGCTCCGTGCAGATTCGCGCTACAACCAGGACGATGCCTTTCTGACCCGTCATTACGGCGCCAGCAGCGACCTGTTTGCGGTGATGGTGAAAACCCCGCCCAGCAGTTGTGCGCGCTACGACATCCTCGCCAAGGTCGATGCCCTGGACTGGCAACTGCGTGCCTTGCCGGGCGTGGATTCGACCAATTCCCTGGCGCTGTTGAACCGGCGCATGCTGGTCGGCCTCAGTGAAGGCAATCCGAAGTGGTATGAGCTGCAGAACAACCAGGCAATGCTCAACATGATCACCGCCAGCGCGCCGCGCGGGTTGTACAACGAAGACTGCAGCCTGTTGACCCTGTATGCCTACCTCACCGACCACAAGGCCGAAACGCTGACGCGCCTGGTCGAACACGTGGAAAAATTCGCCGCGGCAAATAACACCGACGAGGTGCAATTCCTTCTGGCCGCCGGTAATGCCGGCATCGAAGCGGCGACCAACATCGTGGTCAAGCAAGCCAACCGCGAGATGCTGGTCTGGGTCTACGGCGCGGTCATTGTGCTGTGCCTGATCACCTTCCGCTCCTGGCGCGCCACGCTGTGCGCGGTGATTCCCTTGATGCTGACGTCGATCCTCTGCGAAGCCTTGATGGTCTGGCTGAACATCGGCGTGAAAGTCGCCACGCTGCCGGTCATCGCCTTGGGCGTGGGCATCGGTGTCGACTATGCGTTGTACGTGATGAGCATCCTCCTGGGTCATCTGCGCCAGGGGGCAAGCCTGTCCGAAGCCTATTACCGCGCGCTGGTTTCTACCGGCAAGGTGGTGATGCTGACCGGTATCACCCTGGCCATTGGCGTCGCGACCTGGACGTTTTCACCGATCAAGTTCCAGGCCGACATGGGCGTGCTGCTGGCGTTCATGTTCGTCTGGAACATGGTCGGTGCCTTGGTGTTGCTGCCGGCGCTGGCGTACTTCCTGTTACCCGCACGCAGCGAGGCACAGGGTGCCGTTGTGCCAATGACGTCAGCCAACGTGGCGGGGTCTGAGTCGGCGGTTATTGCCGACGTTCATCAGCTGCGAATCAAGGAGCTCTGCCATGGTCGCTAATTCCCCCGTAGAAAACGCCAGCCGACAAGCCGGCTTGGCGCAATCGCTGTTGTTGCTGCTGGGTAGCTGTTTGCCGGTGCTGGGCGCGGTGTTGCTGGCCCCGGTATTACCACGGATGCAGGCGCATTTTGCCGACGTGCCCGGCAGCGCCGTGCTGGTGCCTGTGGTGTTGACCTTGCCGGCTTTGATGATCGCCTTGCTGGCGCCGTTCGCCGGTCTGATCGCCGATCGCCTGGGGCGCAAGCCATTGTTGCTGGCCTGCATGTTGTTGTACGTGCTCTGCGGCGTGCTGCCGCTCTGGCTCGACTCACTTGCGGCAATCGTGCTCAGTCGTGCGGGCATCGGATTGGCCGAGGCGGGGATCATGACCTGCTGCACCACATTGATGGGCGACTACTACAGCGGTGCCAGGCGTGAGCGATTGTTTGCCTTGCAGATGGTCGCCACGTCGTTGTCGGCGGCGGTGTTCATCGCGCTGGGTGGCTTTCTCGGACAAAACGACTGGCGTACCCCGTTTGGCTTGTACGCCGTAGGCCTGGTTTTCCTGCCTCTGATGGCCTGGAAACTGTGGGAGCCGCTGCCTCGCACGCAGCCAGAGCGAGCAACGCCGCCGGTGCCGGCAGGCAAATTTCCATGGCGCGCCCTTATGCCCATGTATGTGTTGTCGCTGTTGGCGGGCATGAGCCTGTTTATCGTGCCGGTACAGGCCGGCTACCTGCTCAACCTGCTGCACGTGGATGCCCCGCAACAGATCGGCATGACCATGGGCGCCAATCAACTGGGCGTGCTCATCGGGGCGTTGAGCTTCCGTTTGTTCAGCGGGATGCGGGGGCAACACATGCTGTTGATCGCCTTCGTACTGGCGGGCATCGGCGGGCTGTTGATGGCTGACGCCTTGACCCATGTGCAGGTCGTGGTTGCCGTGACGATCAACGGCCTGGGCATCGGCTTGATGCTGCCCACGCTGATCACCTGGATCATGGCGCAAGTCAATTTCCATCAACGCGGGCGGGCGGCGGGGTGTTTTACCGCGGCCATCTTTGCCGGCGAATTTATCAGCCCCCTGGTGGTTCTCGGCCTGACCGCTGGCGTCGTCACCGCGCTACCGCATGCGTTGGCCATCGTCGGAGGGCTGCAACTGTTGGTGGCGGCGTTTTGTCTGGCCGTGCCCCGGCTCGGTGGCCTGTCACCTCATGCGAATGTTGTTGCCGGTGGCACCACCATCGGCGACGGAAACTGAACGAGGATATTCCATGCAAGCGCTTCCTGAATTCAAACGAGTGGTTACCGGTCACGATCAACATGGCCAGGCGATCGTCGCCAGCAATGGGCCGACGCCGAACGTGTTCCCGCTGTCGTCCGTGCCGGGCACGGTGTTTCATGAACTGTGGAACAGCAGCGCCAGCCCGGCGTTGCTGGACAACGCCAACGATCCCAGCAGCAAACCGTTGCAACTGAGCCCCGGACCACAGGGCAGCGTGATTCGGGTGGTGGATATTCCACCAGACAGCGTGCAGAACCAGGTCAGCGCTGAAGAGGCCGCGGCAGCGTTCGCCGAAATTGGCCAATCCCACGCCGGCACCGGCAAAGCCGACTCCCGGCACAAATTGATGCACCGCACCGAGACGCTCGACTACGGCATCGTCACCGAGGGGGAAGTGTGGCTGGTACTGGATCAGGAGGAGGTGCACCTCAAGCGCGGCGACGTCGTGGTGCAGCGCGGCACCAACCACGCCTGGAGCAACCGCACCGAAGCGATGGCACGTATGGTCTTCATTCTTCTCGACGGGCGCTTCGCCGCAGAGTTGAACCCTGAGCAAGGAGCATCGGTATGAAACTCGCCACCCTGAAAAACGCCAGCCGCGACGGTCAGCTCGTCGTGATCTCGCAAGACCTCGCCTGGGCACTGGACGCCAGCTGCGTGGCGCCGACCTTGCAGCACGCCATAGAAAACTGGAGCAGCAGCGAGCCGCGTTTGCAGGTGCTGTACCGTCAATTGAATGCCGGCGAAGCGGCGGATGCCTTTGCCTTCGACCCAAGCCAGGCCATGGCGCCCTTGCCGCGTGCCTATCAGTGGTGCGACGGCTCGGCCTTCCTCAGTCACGGTGCGCTGATGCAGAAAGCGTTCAACCTAGATCCCATCGACGGCGTCGAACACACGCCGCTGATGTACCAGGGGGCCGGCGACGATTTCATTGGTCCGCGCGACGATATCGCGCTGCCGAGCGAGAGCCAGGGCATCGATTTCGAAGGCGAGTTCGTGGTCCTGGTGGATGACGTGCCAATGGGTTGCGACGCACAAAGGGCGCTGCGGCACATCAAGTTGATTCTGCAAATCAACGACGTCAGTTTGCGCGCCCTGGCCCCGCGGGAAATGCGTACCGGCTTCGGGTTCTTGCAGGCCAAGCCCTCGTCCAGCTTCGCTGCGCTGGCCATCACCCCGGACGAGCTGGGTGATGCCTGGCGCGATGGGCGAGTGCACTTGCCGTTGCAGGTGCACTGGAATGGCCAATGGTTCGGTCATCCGAACGGCGGGCAGATGAACTTCAGCTTCGGCCAGTTGATCGCCCATGCGGCGCTGACTCGCCGGCTGCGCGCGGGCACGCTGATCGGCTCCGGTACGGTCTCGAATGCCGAGCGCAGTGCGGGTTCGGCCTGCATTGCCGAGCGTCGCGCCATTGAAATGATCGAGCACGGTGCCGCACAGACGGGCTTCATGCGCTTTGGCGACCGCGTGCGCATGGATGTCCTGGATAGCGACGGCCAGTCGCTGTTCGGCGGCATCGATCAATGCGTGGTCCAGGCCCAAGGCTGAGGAGCGGCTTATGCGTGTGTTGATTACCGGTGCCAATGGTTTTGTCGGACGAGAGCTGGTGCGCTGCCTGCTGGCGCGGGGCAGCTTGCGCGGCCAGCGCATTGGCTCGTTGCTGGTGCTGGACAGGGACTTGCAGGGCTTGCCGGAAGACGCTCGCCTGCGTCGTCATTTCGGCAGCGTGACCGATCCGGCCTTGATGCGCCGGGTGTTGGCCGACGGCATCGACGTGGTGTTCCATCTGGTCAGCATTCCCGGGGGTGCGGCAGAAGAGCAGTATGAACTCGGTTACCAGGTAAACCTGATGGCCAGCCTGGAATTGCTCAACCAGCTGCGCAACAAAACCCAGCCGCCGGTCCTGGTGTATGCCAGCAGCGTCGCAGTGTATGGCGGTGATTTGCCGGAACGGATGAACGAGGCTGCCGAGTTGCACCCCCAACTGTCCTATGGCACGCACAAGGCCATGGTGGAAAGCGCCGTGAGCGACCTTGCCCGGCGCGGCGACGTGGATGGTCGCGTGTTGCGCCTGCCGGGCATTGTCGCCCGGCCCCGCGAGCCCAATGGCTTGCGTTCGGCATTTATGAGCGACTTGATGCGGGCCTTTGCCGAAGGCGAATCCTATCGCTGCCCGGTCTCGCCAGAGGCGACAGCCTGGTGGATGTCGGCGCGCTGCTGTGTGAACAACCTGATCCACGCTGCAGAGCTCGATGGCGCCGCGTTGGGCGCGCAACGGGTGTGGCAGTTGCCGGTTCTGCATCTGTCCATCAGCCAAGTGGTCGACGCACTGGCCGAGCGCTATGGGCAGGAGCGCCGCAAGCTGATCAGCTATGCGCCCGACGCCGCCCTGCAAGCGTTGTTCGGCCGAATGCCGCCCCTGAAAACCCCGCAGGCCCGGGCCGCCGGTTTCAGCCATGACCGTAATGCTGCCGCGCTGGTCCGCAACTCCCTTTATCCCGCCGCCCCCCGACACTTGCCCCTGACCGGAGAGACCCTTCATGTCACAGCCAAACAAGCCTAAGCGTCGTCTCGTCGACCTCTCGGTCACCCTCGACAACAACCCCTATACCGATCCGCCACCGTTGTTGCCGAAGATCGATTACATGGATCACCAACAAGGCTGGCCGGAAATGGCCGCGATGTTCCCCGGGCTGCAGCTCGAGCAGATGCCCGGCAACGAATCCTGGGCGGCCGAGCGACTGCACATCACCACCCACAGCGGCACGCACATGGATGCGCCCTGGCATTACGCCTCGACCACCGATGGCGGTCAGCCGGCGTTCGGCATCGATGAGTTACCGCTGGATTGGTGCCTGCAACCGGGAGTGAAGCTGGACTTTCGGCACATGGCGGACGGTCATGTGGTGACGGCCGACGAGATCGAAGCCGAGCTGGGGCGAATTGGCCATCAATTGCAGCCACTGGATATCGTGCTGGTCAACACCCGTGCCGGGGCGTTATTCGGTCAACCGGGGTATCTGGATGCCGGTGTCGGAATCGGTCGTGAAGCCACCTTGTATCTGTTGGAGCGTGGGGTGCGGGTGGTCGGCACCGATGCCTGGAGTTGGGACGCACCGTTCAAGTACACCCGGGAGCGTTTTGCAGCCGACGGCGATGCCTCGATCATTTGGGAGGGGCACAAGGCCGGACGCGATATCGGCTATGGGCAAATGGAAAAGCTCGCCAATCTGCAATCCCTGCCGGCCAGTGGGTTCACGGTGTCGTGTTTTCCCTACAAGATCAAGCACGCATCGGCGGGGTTTGTTCGCGCGGTGGCGATATTTGAAGCGTAAGCCAGGCACCGAACAACCCTCGATCAACCACAATAAGAGAGAACACATGCGTCTGCCTCACACCTTTCTGACGGCCGTGCTGGCGCTGGGTAGCAGCCTGGCCATGGCGGCCAGCTCAGGCTCCGTGCAGCCTAACATCCTGCTGATCGTGGCTGATGACCTGGGCTATTCCGACCTGGGCAGCTATGGCGGCGAAATCAGTACGCCAACCCTGGATCAACTCGCCAGGGATGGCCTGCAGTTCACCAACCTGTACGCTGCGCCGACCTGTTCGATCACCCGCTCGATGCTGATGTCCGGCACCGACAATCACCTCGCCGGGCTCGGCACCATGGCTGAAGCCTTGCAACCGTTTCAACGGGGCAAGCCGGGTTACGAGGGGTATCTGAACCAGCGTTCTTACTCGATTGCCGAACTGCTGCAACAGGGCGGCTACAGCACCCTGATGGTCGGCAAATGGCACCTGGGGCTGGAGGCGGATCAAGGACCTGATCAACGAGGATTCGAGCAGTCTTTCACTTTGCTGGAGGGCGGTGCATCGCACTTCAAACCCTCCAGCATCGACCCGACAAAAATCGAGCAAGTGCACTACCGCGAAAACGGCAAGGCCGTGGAGTTGCCGGAGAATTTCTATTCCTCGGACTTCTACACTGACAAGCTGATCGGCTACCTGCAAAACACCCAGAAAGACAGCAAGCCGTTTTTCGCCTACGCGGCCTTCACCTCGCCGCACTGGCCGCTGCAAGCGCCCAAGGAGTACCTGGACAAGTACAAGGGGCGGTTCGATCAGGGCTATGACAGCGTACGGTTGGCGCGTATCGAGCGGATGAAAAAGCTGGGCTTGATGGCGGGCGACGCCCAGCCGGCGAAACCGTTGCCGGTGAATCCCAAGCTGCCGGGCTGGGAGCAATTGAGCCCTGAGCAGCAACAGGTCGAGGCGCGGAA
Organism: Pseudomonas sp. V98_8; assembly: GCF_029967975.1. Taxonomy (NCBI): domain Bacteria; kingdom Pseudomonadati; phylum Pseudomonadota; class Gammaproteobacteria; order Pseudomonadales; family Pseudomonadaceae; genus Pseudomonas; species Pseudomonas sp. V98_8. The sequence continues at coordinate 97,539 of NZ_JASCAE010000054.1, read as the reverse complement.
GATGGAAATCTACGCTGCCATGGTCGATAACCTCGACCACAACATCGGCCGCCTGATCGATTACCTGCGCCAGAGTGGCCAATACGACAACACCCTGATCGTGTTCATGTCGGATAACGGGGCGGCGGGGGAGAACCACGCCCAGTTCTATCCACCCGGCGCGCGCACCGACAATAGCTATGCCAACCTCGGGCAGAAGGGATCACAGATCGACTATGGCCTGCGCTGGGCCGAGGTCAGCGCGGCTCCCTTCCACCTGTTCAAAGGCTCCACCGCAGAAGGCGGCATCAGCGTGCCGGCGATCGTCCAGTTGCCCAAGGCATTGCGTCGCCAGGGTGTGGAGCGCGGCGTTGCGCGGGTAGATGATCTGGCGCCGACCTTTCTCGAACTGGCGGGTATCGAAGCACCAACGGACGCGGGTAAACATCCGATTACCGGCAAATCCATGCTAGCGATGCTCGCCGGTAAAGGCAGCCCGCACATTGACGACAGCCTGGCCGGAGAGCTGTTCGGCAATGCCTATTACCGCGAGGGAAACCTGAAGCTGCTTGGCATGCGCCCACAGGGCGGGTTTGGCGATAACGCCCAGCCGCCGCAATGGCAATTGTTCGATCTGGCGCAGGACCGCGGCGAAACCACCGACCTGGCTGCCGCCCAACCCGAGACGGTGCAACGGCTCAAGGCGGCCTGGATGAAGTATGCCGGGCGGGTGGGCGTGGTGTTTCCCCACACCATGACTGTGGCCGAAGACAAGGGACCAGCCGTTGATGACTGATCAGTTCTGCTTGCGACCGGACACGGGCCTCGTGTCGATATCAGGTACGGAGGTGGCGTGATCAGGTAATTGATTTGGCGGAAAAGCCGGGTAAGGTGGCGCATCTTTTGCCGCGGTGCCCACAATGACAAGCCCCAGTTTCAAGGATTCGAACGGCCAATTGGCGCAGGGCTTCAAGCCTCGTCACGTCACCATGCTTTCCATCGCCGGCATCATTGGTGCCGGCCTGTTCGTCGGGTCGGGGCATGCCATTGCCGCGGCTGGCCCGGCCGTCTTGCTGGCCTATCTGTTCTCCGGCCTGCTGGTCGTGCTGGTCATGCGCATGCTCGGGGAAATGGCGGTGGCCAACCCCGATACCGGATCGTTCTCTACCTATGCCGACCAGGCCATCGGGCGCTGGGCCGGGTTTACCATCGGTTGGCTTTATTGGTGGTTCTGGGTCCTGGTGATTCCCATCGAAGCGCTGGCAGCCGGCCATGTGCTGCACCAGTGGTTTCCCCAGGTCGATGCCTGGCTGTTCGCCCTGGGTTCGATCATTGCCCTGGTGGTGACCAATCTGTTCAGTGTGTCCAAGTACGGGGAGTTTGAATTCTGGTTCGCCATGGCCAAGGTCGTGGCGATCATCGGTTTCATCGGAGTGGGTTTTGCCGTGCTGATGGGCTGGGTTCCCGATCGCGAAGTCAGCGGCTTGAGCGGCCTGATGGCCCAGCACGGCGGCTTTGCCCCCAACGGCTTGTCCGCGGTGGTCGGCGCTTTCATCACCATCATGTTCAGCTTCATCGGTACGGAAGCGGTCACCATCGCCGCTGCCGAATCGAATAACCCCGCGCAAAACATTGCCAAGGCCACGCGCTCGGTGATCTGGCGCATCGGGGTGTTCTACCTGTTGTCGATTTTCGTGGTGATCTCCGTGGTGCCCTGGAATGATCCGCTGTTGGCTTCCGTGGGTTCCTACCAGCGCGCGCTTGAGCTGATGAACATTCCCCATGCCAAGTTCATGGTGGACGTGGTGGTACTGATCGCCGTGGCCAGTTGCATGAACTCCTCGATCTACATTGCCTCGCGCATGCTGTACTCGCTGGGCCGTCGTGGCGACGCACCGAAGGCGCTGAAGGCGACCTCCTCCGAAGGCGTGCCGCGGGCCGCCGTCATCGCCAGCACGGTGCTGGGCGCCGCGATCACTGTCTGGAGCTACTTCATGCCCGCCGGCCTGTTCGAGTTCCTGCTCGCCAGTTCCGGCGCCATCGCCTTGCTGGTGTACCTGGCGATTGCCGTGTCGCAATTGCGCATGCGGCGCATGTTGCGCCGGCAGAAGGTCGAGCTGGCCTTTCGCATGTGGTTGTTCCCGTGGCTCACCTGGCTGGTCATCCTGTTCATCTGCGCGGCGCTGGCGGTGATGATGATCACGCCCGAACACCGCACCGAAGTGAGCACGACCATCGGCCTGGCGTTGGCGATTTCCTTCATCGGCCTGGTGACATCCCGTGAGCCGGCGCGGGCTGCAAGGGCGACGTCGGTGGGATAGCTGGCCGGGTAGCGCAGGCCAGCTGATTGAGCCTGGCACTGCAGATGCTCAAACCCGACTCGCGCATCCTGCAGCCCTGCCATACTGTAAAGCATGACCCGTGCAAATTTCCGCTTCTATGAGGAGCTCAACGATTTCCTGCCGGCCGAGCGGCGGCTGCAGTCATTCACCTGCGAGTGCGCACGAGGGGCGACGGTCAAGCACATGATCGAGGCGCTCGGGATCCCGCACACGGAGGTTGAGCTGGTGCTGCTCAACGGTGAGTCGGTGGGCCTGGATCGGGTGATCATCGATGGTGACCGGCTGGCGGTGTATCCCAAGTTCGAAGCGCTGGACATCAGCCCGCTGCTGAAGGTGCGTGCGCAACCTTTACGGGTGCTGCGCTTCATCGCCGATGCGCACCTGGGTGGGCTGGCCAGCCTGTTGCGCATGAGCGGTTTCGACACGCTCTACGACAATGGCTTTGAGGATGGCGAGATCGCCGAGATCGCAGCAACCCAAGGGCGCATCGTGCTGACCCGCGACCGCGAACTGCTCAAGCGGCGGATCATCAGCCATGGCTGCTACGTGCATGCCCTTAAACCCTCGCTGCAGCTGCGTGAAATATACGAGCGCCTGGACCTGGCGCGTAGCGCGCGGCCATTCAGCCTGTGCCTTCATTGCAACCTGCCGCTGCACGAGATCAGCGCGGAACTCGCCCGTTTGCAGGTGCCGCCACGGGTTGGCGCCCTCTATTCGCACTTCCTGCGCTGCGACGGCTGCCAACGAATTTACTGGGAGGGTTCGCACTGGCGCGGCATGTGCGCACTGCTGGCACCTTTGCTGGATCGGTAGCTGATCTTTGCAGCTCTCCTGCAAGAGGCACTTTTCCACTGCTATGCTGATGACATCTGTTCCCATACTCGAGACGAGTAGCATGGCAGCACAAGGCAAGCACTCCCCGTTCATGTTCAAGGCCATGGCCTATCCGGCTGGAATTTTGCTTGTCGCTGGGGCTGCCATGACACTGCTCGACACTTACTTCGACCTGACGTTGCTGGCTGTGATCACGGGCTGGCTGCTATTTTTCCGGGATTGGCTATTGCTGGAAACGCCAATGCCGAATTGGTCGCTGCTGATGATTATCGCGATTTTAATCGCCATGCTGTCCGTAGCGATTTTCTACGCCCGCATCACCGAAGGAACGGACGGCGAGTTACACGAGATAGAGCGAAAAATTTACAAAAAGAACAACCCGCAGTTTCCACGGCTGACGGAAAACCAGACGCTGTTGATGGAAGCGCTGGCCTATCATGCAAACTTCAGGAAAGTTGCAAATCTGGACTCGATTTGCAAGCTGGTCTCCCTCAGCACGTTGGAAGTTGAAACCGGTCTGAAGCAACTCCAGGCCAAACGTCTTGTGAGGCAAAAAGTCACAAGGGGGACGTTCGGCTCCACCATTTTTGAACTGACCCTGGCCGGCAAGGATTACGCGTTAGAGCGCTTTGAGCTGACGTAGTTCGGCGGCCCCGCTGCAAGCCTCGAATCATGGCTTGAGCTTTAAGTGCGCATTGACTTTCCCGCTTTTCGGATCGACAAACCAGTACTCATTATCAGCCACCTTCACCTTGCTGCATTCCGTGGGGTAGTTCTTGGGAATGATGCAAACAACCCCTTTGTTGAGCGTCCAGCGTTCTTTCTCCGGTGGGTTTGGCGCCATCTCGAATACGTCTGTTCCATCAGGAAAAAAACTGATCGAATACGGATGATTGCCTTGCCGAGTGGTCCCATACAACTTCTTGCCCATCATCGTGCTGTGGATCTGCTCATCATTGAGCGTCACGGCGGAGGCGGGTACAGGCGGCGGTTGTTGGTGGGCGTAGGCCAGCCTGGACGCCTCGGTCTCGAATTTGTACGCGAATCTGCTACCGCGAGAGAAGCAGTGGAAAGTGCACTGGCAGATGTACGTCGTGCGGTGCCCGAAGCTAGGTTGATTGAAGCGACACCCGATCTTGTAGGCCTTACCGATGTGGCTGAGGTGATGGGTGTTACTCGCCAAAACATGCGCAAGCTGGTGATTAACTATCCAAACTTCCCGACTCCAGTGCATGAAGGTAGCTCCGCCATTTGGCATCTAGCCGAGGTGCTTAGCTGGATGGAGGGTAGAGGAACCTACCAAGTGCCCCGCGTTACCTTGGATGTGGCTCGGGTAGCTATGCATGTGAACATCAAGAAAGAAAATGATCGCGTAGCGAATGATCCTTCCATTCATGCCATGGCGTACTGAGTCGTTTGCCAAGCAGTTTTTGTCCATGCGTTGAATAATCTCAGGGTGAGCGAAGTGCTGTTCGCACACCAAACTGTACGGACGTCGCATTCGGGTCATTGGTATTCTGGATAACCTCCCGAAGCCCCTGATTAGGATCAGTATTCAGCCGTGTTGCACCCTGATTGCCTGCTCTGAGGAGCCTGGGTCCAGCTGAAATCCGAATTTTTCAACAGAATGGGTGGATTGCTGCCTTTCACGCAGCATTCCACCCAATCGTGGCCACTCAATACGTTGCTTGTCGAGAATCCACCTTGCTGCTTGCGATAATGCGTAGGACGCAACCGGTGAGTAGTTCCGTCAGCTGCCGTTCAGCAATCTCCAATTCGTTCCAGTGCAACTGGCCATAAAGCATACCCATCACTGCATGGGTGATCAGGCAGGTCTCGGCATGGGGTTTGTCTTTGCGTGCGTGTTCATCGGCGATGATGTCGCTCAACATCGCGCGGTGCGCATGCTTCAACTTGTCGACGTGGTGTTTGTGGGCTTCGTCGAGGTTCACGACCTCGCGGGTCACCAGGATCAATCGGTGCTTTTCGGTCAAGGCAAAGCCTACGAAGGCCTGGACAAAGCGACGTACCCGTTCGGCGCGGGTCTTGGCGCCTTTCATGCGACGCCTGGTGATGATCAGCAAGTCGGACAAAGCGGATTCGATGAGTTCGAACAACAGGCCCTGTTTATTGTCGATGTGATGGTAAAGCGACCCGGCCTGCAACCCGACGTGGCCTGCCAGGTCACGCAAGCCAATGGCCTGGAAGCCACGTGTTGCGAATAGCTCGACTGCAGCGTCAACTAGCCGGTCGCGAGCGCTGAGTGGCGAATGGGTGGAGGCGTCGATTGCAAGCATGGTGGTTTCATCAGGGAAAAAGTGATTGTTCAGGGTTACGGGCAGGGCGGCCCTGGCGCGCCGCCCTGCATCCGGATCAGAGCGGATTGGACTCTTGCGGAAGAATCAGCCGCGAAGGCACGCGTTGGTGCGAACCCCGTGCCACCCAGTAGTAGATGAAGGCGGGCACTATCAGGCCGATCAGCCATGAGATATCAGTGCCACCGAGGGTTTCGACCAGCGGGCCGGTGTAGAAGCTGGTGGCAATGAATGGCATCTGGATCACCACGCCGAGGGTGTACACCGCGATGCCGGGCAGGTTCCAGCGTCCGTAGCGGCCATCAGGATCCGACAGGGCCGGAATGTCGTAGCGCTCTTTGGTCACCAGGTAGAAGTCCACCAGGTTGATCGCGCTCCAGGGGGTGAAAAACGCCAGCAGGAACAGGATGAAGGCGGAGAAGTCATGCAGGAATGAGTGGCGGCCCATCAAGGCCAGTGCTGTCGCCGCGCCGACCATGACCAGGATGTAGAGCAGGCGCGACACCCTGGAAATTTCCTGGTTGCCGCGAAAACCGCTGACGATGGTGGCCAATGACATGAAGCTGCCATAGGCGTTGAGGGTCGTGATGGTGACCTTGCCGAACACGATGCTGAAAAACAGCAGCGACGCCACAAAGCCACTTGCACCCAGGCCAACGATGTAGGACACCTCGTGCCCGGCGAACTGATCCCCCGCCAGCGCGGCGACGAACACACCGAAGATCATGGAGATCTGGGTGCCGATGACCGATCCCAGCCCAACGGCGAGAAAGGTTTTCAAGGCCGATGTGCTTCTGGGCAGATAGCGCGAATAGTCGGCGACGTAGGGGCCGAAAGCGATCTGCCAGGAGGCCGACAGCGAGATCGCCAGCAGAAAGCTGCTCAGGGAAAAGTGCCGGTTGGCCAGCAGTTCGCCGATGTCGTGGGCGGATAGCAAGCGGTAGAACAGGTAGAAAAACGACACCACGCCAATCAGGCTCGACAGCCGTCCGATCCAGTGGATGGTGCGATAGCCCAGCACGGTCAGCACGACAATCATCGCCGCGAAAATGAGAATGCCGGTGCCATCACTGACGTTCACCAACTGGCTGATAGCCTGGCCGGCGAGCACCGAGCCGCTGGCAGAGAACCCCACGTACATCAGGCAGGCCAGAACGATGGGGATGACGGCGCCGTAGACACCGAACTGCACACGGCTGGAGATCATTTGCGGTAGGCCCAGCTGCGGGCCCTGGGCTGCGTGCAAGGCCATGATCGCGCCGCCCAGCAGTTGACCGATCAGCAGGCCGATCAGCGACCAGAACACATCGCCGCCCAGCACCACGGCCAGGGCTCCGGTGACGATGGCGGTGACTTGCAGGTTGGCGCCGAACCACAGGGTGAACTGACTGAGCAGCCGTCCATGGCGCTCGGATTCGGGAATGTAATCGATGGATCGCCGTTCTATATACGACTTGCGCTGCGCACTTTCTTTGGAGGCGGACATGGCGGTTCCTCTCGGGTGTCGTGGGATACGACAGCCTTCTCAGGTGGGGACATTCGGGATGAGGCCTGCAAGTCAGGCCCCGGTTTTTGCCTGGTTAGCGCTGGGCGTCGAGTACGCTTCGCGAAATGATGATTTTCTGCACTTCCGAGGTGCCCTCGAAAATCCGCAGGATCCGTGCGTCGCGCACATAGCGCTCCAGCGGCAGGTCGCGGATGTAGCCGTAGCCGCCGTGCAGTTGCAGCGCGGCATCGGTAATGAAGCCGGCGCATTCGGCGGCGAACAACTTGGCAGTGGCCGATTCCAGGCTGAAGCGTTCGCCGCTGTCACGGCGCGCGGCGGCTTTCCAGGTGAGCATGCGAGCCGCTTCCAGCTGCGCATGCATGTCAGCGATGCGCCATTGGGTGCCTTGATAGGCCGCCAGCGGCTTGGGCCCGATCTGCCGTTCGCGCACCCAGGCAAGGCTTGCCTGCAACGCCGCATTGGCAACCCCCAGGGACATGGCGGCGACTTCGACGCGGCCGCGGTCGAGTACGGCCATGGCGGTGTTGAAACCGGCGCCTTCGCTGCCCAGCAGTGCCGATGCCGGCAGCCAGCAATCCAGGGACAGTTCATAGATGGTGCTGCCGCGCAGGCCCATGGTTTTTTCCGGGCTGGAGAAGCTGATGCCCGCAGTGCCCTGGGGAATCATGAAGGCGCTGATGCCCTTGTGCCCGGCGTCGGCGTCGGTCTTGGCGTAGAGCACGATGAAACCGGCTTCACGGGCGTTGGTGATGTAGTGCTTGCTGCCACGGATTCTCCAGCCGCCGTTTTCAGCCTGCGCCCGGCAGCGCATGTCGGCCGGGTTGGAGCCCGCGGCCGGTTCGGTCAGGGCAAATGCCCCGAGCAACTCGCCGCTGGCAGCGCGGGGCAGCCATTCCTGCTTTTGCGCTTCGGTGCCGCCGATCAGGATCGAGTCGGTCGCCAGGAAGTGCGCGGTCAGGGCCGACGCGGTTGAGGCACAGGCGCCGGCGACGGCTTCGACCACGCGACTCATCGCCAGACTGCCGATGCCCAGGCCACCATATTCTTCGGGCAGGTTGATGCCCATGCCACCCAGTTCAGCCAGGGCTTGCAGGCTCTCGGCACAGAACGTCTCGGTTTCGTCGTAATGCTGGGCGCGCGGCTGGATCACCTCGCGGGCCAGTTTTTCAGCGGTTTCGATAACGGCCAGTTCGACCTGGTCCAGTTCAAAGTTCATGGGAAATCTCCTGTTTGTTCAGTCCGAATGCCGCGTTGTCAGCGCCCAGGCGAGGGGCGAGGGTGAGGGCGTGGGGTTTATGGCCATTGAAGAAAACCGGTTGCGGCACCAGTGGCTGCTCGCAGCCCGCGGGGCGAACCAGCAATTGACGAACCTGTGCCTGTTCGCTGTCGGCAGCCTGGGCGAGGTTCCACACCGGGGAGGACGGTACGCCGGCATCGAGGAGCGTGTCGCAGGCCTGGTCGACACTCAGTTGGCCGGTCCAGTGTTCGATTTCGGCGCGCAAGGCCGGCTCGTTTTGCGTGCGTTGCGGGTCATCGGCGAAGCGTGGGTCGCTGGCCAGTTCTGGCTTGCCCATGCATTCGCACAGGCGCTGGAACAGTTTGTTGCTGGCGACCGCAATGACCACCTGGCCATCCGCTGCGCGATAGGTATCGAAGGGGGTCGACACTGGATGGCGGTTGCCGACCAGGCCCGGCGCGACGCCATTGGCAAAGAGATTGGACAGGCCGGTCATTTGCAGGCTGAACAGCACATCGAACATGGCGACGTCGATGTATTGCGGGCCCGGCGCGTGCCGCTCGCGGGCGAACAACGCCGAGCTGATGGCCCAGGCGGCGTAGACCCCGGCACACAAGTCACCGATGGCCTCGCCGCTACGGGTCGGTCCTGTGTCGGCAAAACCGGTGACGCTCATCAGCCCGGACATCGCCTGCGCGACGATGTCATAGGCCGGGTTGGTTGACAGCGGACCATGCTGGCCGAAGCCGGAGATGCTCGCGTAGATCAGCCTGGGGTTGTATTGCTTGAGGGTATCGAAATCGATGCCCAGGCGACGGGTGACGCCGGGGCGGAAATTCTCCACGACGACGTCGGCGTCGCGCACCAGTTCATACAGGCGGGCCAAGTCTTCGGTGGACTTGAAATCCATCTCGACACTGCGCTTGCCGCGATTGATCAGGCCGAAGTAAACACTCTCGCCGTCCTTGAAGGGGCCCAGGTGACGGCTGTCATCGCCGTGTCCCGGCACTTCGAACTTGATCACGTCGGCGCCAAGGTCCGCCAGCATCGCGGTGCAGTGCGGGCCGGCCAGGACGCGGCTCAAGTCCAGCACGCGAACGCCTTGCAGTTGTTGGGTAAACGGGCTGCTGCTCATGGCAGTTTCCTCGTATGGGGGGATTTCTGTAGGAACCGGCTTGCTGGCGATGCAGGCACCCCGGTGGGGCAGGCGAACCGCTTTCGTCGGAGCGCCGCCCGCAGCAAGCCGGTTCCTACAGGGGGTGCGTTATTTACCGGTAATCATCGGCAGGTTCAGGCCCTGCTCCTTCGCGCAGTCGATCGCGATCTGATAGCCCGCATCGGCGTGACGCATGACGCCGGTCGCCGGGTCGTTGTGCAGAACGCGCGCGATACGCTCGGCCGCTTCGTCAGTACCGTCGCAGACAATCACCATGCCCGAGTGCTGGGAGAAGCCCATGCCGACGCCGCCGCCGTGGTGCAGGGACACCCAGGTCGCGCCGCTCGCGGTGTTGAGCAGGGCGTTGAGCAGTGGCCAGTCGGACACGGCGTCGGAGCCGTCCTGCATCGATTCGGTTTCGCGGTTCGGGCTGGCAACGGAACCGGAATCCAGGTGATCGCGACCGATCACGATGGGCGCCGACAGCTCACCGCTGCGCACCATTTCGTTGAACGCCAGGCCCAGCTTGGCGCGCAAGCCAAGGCCAACCCAGCAGATACGAGCCGGCAAACCCTGGAAGCTGATGCGCTCGCGCGCCATGTCCAGCCAGTTGTGCAGGTGGGCGTCGTCCGGGATCAGCTCTTTTACCTTGGCGTCGGTCTTGTAGATGTCTTCAGCGTTGCCCGACAGTGCAGCCCAACGGAACGGGCCGATGCCACGGCAGAACAGCGGACGGATGTAGGCCGGTACGAAACCCGGGAAGTCGAATGCGTTTTCCACGCCTTCTTCCTGGGCCATCTGACGGATGTTGTTGCCGTAGTCGAAGGTCGGGATGCCTTGCTTTTGAAAATCCAGCATGGCCTGGACATGCACGGCCATCGATTGTTTGGCGGCCTTGACCACCATGGCCGGATCGGTAATGGCGCGGTCGCGGTACTGTTCCCAGGTCCAGCCAGCCGGCAGGTAGCCGTTCAGTGGGTCGTGGGCGCTGGTCTGGTCGGTGACCATGTCCGGGCGCACGCCGCGACGGACCAGTTCCGGGAGGATTTCAGCGGCGTTGCCCAGCAGGGCGATGGAGATCGCCTTGCCTTCCTTGGTGTATTTGGCGATGCGCGCCAGAGCGTCGTCGAGGTCTTTGGCTTGCTCGTCGACATAACGGCTGGTCAGGCGGAAGTCGATACGGCTTTGCTGGCATTCGATGTTCAGCGAGCAAGCGCCGGCCAGGGTGGCCGCCAGAGGCTGCGCACCACCCATGCCGCCCAGGCCGGCGGTCAGCACCCACTTGCCTTTGAGGTCATCGTTGTAGTGCTGGCGACCGGCTTCAACGAAGGTTTCGTAGGTGCCCTGGACGATGCCCTGGCTGCCGATGTAGATCCAGCTGCCGGCGGTCATCTGGCCGTACATGGCCAGGCCTTTGGCGTCGAGCTCGTTGAAGTGCTCCCAGCTCGCCCAGTGCGGTACCAGGTTGGAGTTGGCGATCAGGACGCGCGGGGCATTGGCGTGGGTCTTGAACACGCCGACCGGCTTGCCGGATTGCACCAGCAGCGTCTCGTCGTCGTTCAGGTGGGTCAGGCTTTCGACGATCTTGTCGTAGCACTCCCAGTTACGTGCGGCACGACCGATACCGCCGTACACCACCAGTTCCTTGGGGTTCTCGGCGACTTCCGGGTCAAGGTTGTTCATCAGCATGCGCAGCGGCGCTTCGGTCAGCCAGCTCTTGGCGGTCAGTTTGCTGCCGCGGGCAGCGCGGATTTCGACGTCACGCAGGCGGGTGGTCTTGGCGGTCATGGTCATCTCCTCTCATTCACTGGTTAGCGGGTTGGCGGCGCGGTTTAGCTTATCTATCTGCGCTTATATCAACCTGTATGTACAAGTGAATGCAAGTGAGGGGCCAAAATCGGAATTTACGACCTGAGTAAAAATTTAAAAGTCAAATAATCCGAATTAATTCAATGACTTAAGAAATCAAAGAAAAATTGCTTCATGCGAAGCTCAAAGAAAATTCTGTTGCAACTTTGCGATAAGCTGATGCGAAGACGAGCATTGCGTAACACTTTTGTGCGGCAGGGAACGACTAAATGTCACCTTTTTGCCACTCCGGGCGGTGGCGGTAACAATGTCGGCAGGGTATCTGCAACAACAGGCAGGTCGAGCGGCAAGCGGGGGCCGCTCGACCCGTGGTATCAGTTACCGAACTTGCCTTCCAGTCGATAACGCGACCCCGGATAGACCAGTCGCGCACAGCCGACCTGGCCTTTGGCTGCCCAGGTACGGCGGCGAATCAACAGGCACGGCTCATAGCGTTTTATCTGCAACAGCTTGCACTCGGCGGATTTGGCGTGGATCGACTCGACCACATGTTCGCCCTCGGTCAACGGCGCCAACTGGATCAGGTAGGCATAAGGCGTGATCTTGGTGAAGTCCTGCTGCAGGTAAGCGGGTGCTACCTCGGCGTTGACGAAGCGTTCTTCGATCTGCACCGGCACGCCATTCTCGTGATGCACCACCACCGAATGGAACAGGCGCTTGACCCCTTCGAGGGGGAAGGGCATCGAAGCACGAGCCCGTTCAGGCATCTCTTCGAGCACGATCACTTCGCAGCGATGTTCATGACCCCGGGCCTCGATTTCTTCGGCGATGTTGTGGATCTCGAACAATGCGGCATGCCCCTTGGGCTCCGCGACGAAGGTGCCAACCCCTTGCATCCGCACCAGCGAGCCTTCAATGGTCAGCTCGCGCAAGGCGCGGTTGATGGTCATGCGACTGACCCCCAACAAATTCAGCAGCTCGCTTTCCGACGGCACCTTGGAATTGGGCAACCAGGCACCGGAGCGAATCTTCTGCATGATGATTTGCTTGACCCTCGCATACAGCGGGGAGGGACTCTCGAGCGAAAAAGACTCGAGAGACGCATTGTCCTCAATAGATTTGGCCACGTTGATTCCTGAGTTGAAAAAATGCCCCGACTAGCTAGTTTACCGAGCTACGGCAGATACGCCTATGCGTAGTCGAGGCCCCGGGCAATTGATGCGGGCATTTTTCCGGCCTCACTCCCTGCTCAGGTTACTGCGATCTCCATATCAGGACTTAATGTTCCCAACCAGGCCACCAGCGCCACAATCAACACCGCTGCCGATAACTCGACCAACACGCTGCGCCTTAACGCATTAGCCGCCACTCGATACTCCCGCTCCCGCAACGATCGTTGCAAAAGCGGGCCAAGGTGAAATCGGTTCAACGCGGCCAGCACCAACATCCCGGCAAACAACACCACTTTGATGAGCAGCAAAGTCCCGTAGGTGCTCAGCAGCACGGCATCGAGTTCTGGACCCACGATGAACAGGTAGTTCACGACCCCCGTCACCGTGATCACGACTACGATCAAAGCGCCCACCGATTCGAATCGATTGACGACCCGGGCCAGCAACCTGATGCTTTCTGCTGTTTGAAGCGTGTCGAGCATTGCCATCCTGGCAAAGGCGACCAATGCCCCCAGCCAGGCGCCTGCCGCCAGCAGGTGCAGTATGTCCATCGCAAAATGCCAATAACGACGACCGCCTTCATCCATCGCCCCATGGCCGCTCCAGGCGAGACTGGCCAGGGCTATACCACCGGCAATCGTTGCGATTGACAAGCTAACGACAGGTGCACGTTGGTGGAGCAGCACCACTGAACCGCCAACAACCAACGCGATGATGCGCACCACCCAGGCAAAGCCTACATCCGTCTCCAATACCATCATTTCAATATGCGGGTGCAGCTCGGCGAAGTCCGACTCCCCACTCATGGCGCTCGCCATCAGTACCATGCTGGCGACAGACATGAGTACACCCAGCGCCGTCGTCCCCGCCAGCATGGACCGAAACGGCAACACGGCCCCCGACACTCGCTCTCGTCCTTCAAGGCTGTACAACCCGAAAAGTGCCACGCCAAAGAGCAGCATGAAATCCATGTACAAGCCGAAGCGCAGGGCAATGCTGGCCCAGTCGCTCATCAGTCACTTCACTTTGAACGAAACGTTGCCTGTGATCGGATGAGTGTCCGACGACACCGCGCGCCAATCGACCTGGTAGCTACCAGCGGGCAATGGAGAGAGCGGCGTGATAACCATGGTCTTCGGGTCGCTGCCGCCAGAGACTTTGGCCTTCATGGGCATCGGGGCATGGGCCATGCCCGGCATTTCGGTCATGACCAGTTTCGCCCCAGAGAACTGGGTCATGAGGTTTTCGGAAAAGTGCAGTTCGATCTTGGCGGGGGCCGGGCCGACCGCACCTTCCTGCGGGGTGGAGGAGAGCAATTTCGGGTGCGCCTGAGCGAATGTGCTCATCAGCAGCGCGCTGGAAAGTGCGATGGCAACAGCGGTGGTTTTGATCAATCGCATACAAGGCCTCTCACCGCTTCAAGCGGTCATTTTTTTGATTGTTAAGTTAACGTGTACTAGAACCACAGCCGAACACCAAGGACCAGGCGTGCCTCACTGCGATCCTCGCCTTCTTCCCTGGCATAATCGGCTGTCTTGCCGTAGGTGCGGTTCCAGGTCACGCCGATGTAAGGGGCAAGCTCCCGGCGGATTTCATACCGCAGGCGCAGGCCCGCTTCAGTGTTGGACAGGCCGGAACCGATGCCTCGTTGCGGGTCGTTTTTGCCGTAGACATTAAGTTCGGCGGTTGGCTGCAAAATCAGTCGGTTGGTCAGCAGGATGTCGTAGTCGCCTTCCAGGCGCGCGGCGGTTTGACCACCTTCACCGATGAAGGCCGTGGCTTCGGTCTCGAAGTTGTACAGGGCCATGCCTTGCACGCCGAACGCCGCCCAGGTTTGTGGGTCGCCAGGTTTGAAATCCTGGCGAACGCCGCCCACTACGTCCCACCACGGGGAGATGGCGTGGCCCCACAGTGCCTGGACCTCCGCATCTTCGGTCTTGCCGTTGGTGCGTTCGCCTTCCGAGCGCAGCCACAGGCGGTCGATATCACCGCCGATCCAGCCTGAGATATCCCAGGCCAGGGTGCTGCCATCATCAGCGTCCTGCCATTCGAGCTTGTCGGCAAGCAAGTAATAGTTGAGCGCGGAGTCATGGACGTTATGGCCATGGGGGCTGACGAACACGGCGGCGCGGTCGGCATCGGTCAACGCCGGGATCGGCGTGCGGCTTTCGGCAGGCGCGGCAGGCTGCATCTGGCCGTCGTCCATGCTTTGCATCTGGCTGTGGTCCATGCCCTGCATCTGGCTATGATCCATGCCCTGCATATCGTTTGTGGCGGCCATTGCCGGTGACAGTGTCAGGCTCGCGGTCACGAGCGCCAGAAAAATCGGAGTTATCCTGATCATGGGTAGCACCTCATTCTTCCACGCGAACTTCACGGAACATGCCCATTTCCATGTGGTACAGGAGGTGGCAGTGATAGGCCCAGCGGCCGAGCGCGTCGGCAGTCACCCGATAACTGCGCCGTGAGCCTGGCGGCATGTCGATAGTGTGTTTGCGCACCATGAACTCGCCGTTCGCGTCTTCAAGGTCGCTCCACATGCCATGCAGGTGAATGGGGTGCGTCATCATCGTGTCGTTGACCAATACGATGCGGATTCGCTCGCCGTACTTGAGGCGCAGCGGTTCGGCGTCGGAAAACTTCACGCCGTTGAACGACCAGGCGAACTTTTCCATGTGGCCAGTGAGGTGCAGTTCCACGGTGCGGCCGGGGTCGCGGCCGTCCGGGTCTGCGAAGGTGCTGCGCAAGTCGGAATAGGTCAGGACGCGACGACCATTGTCACGCAGGCCGAGGCCAGGGTCATCGAGTTTGGGTGAAGTGGTCATGGCTTGCATGTCCACCAGCGGATTGTTGTTTTCCGTCGCGGGATGGGACTGCATTTCGCCCATGCCGGTCATGCCGCTGTGATCCATGCCGGCCATGCCTTGCATTGAGCTGTGGTCCATGCCGGTCATCTGACTGTGATCCATGCCCGCCATGTCGCCGCCCATGCTGCCGTGATCCATACCGCCCATGCCCATGTCATCCATGGTCACCAGCGGTCTCGGGTCGAGGGGGGGGATTGGCGCGGACAAACCCACCTTCGCCGCCAGCGTGCCGCGGGCATAGCCGGTACGATCCATCGACTGGGCAAACAGGGTGTAGGCATCCTGGGTCGGCTCGACGATCACATCGAACGTCTCTGCCACCGCGATGCGAAATTCGTCGACGCTCACCGGTTTGACATGCAGGCCGTCCGCCGCGACTACTGTCATTTTCAGACCGGGTATGCGTACGTCGAAGTAGGTCATGGCCGAGCCGTTGATAAAGCGCAGGCGCAGTTTCTCTCCGGGACGGAATACACCGGTCCAGTTCATGTCAGGCGCCTGGCCGTTCATCAAATAGGTGTAAGTCGCGCCGCTGACGTCGGCCAGGTCTGTGGGATTCATCTTCATTTCGGCCCACATCTTTCGATCTGCGACGGTGGAGCCCCAGCCTTTCTCGCTGACGTCGTGGATGAAGTCGCCCACGGTGCGCTTGTTGTAGTTGTAGTAATCCGACTGTTTTTTCAGCGTCTTCATCAAGTCGACCGCGTCTTCGTCGGTCCAGTCGGTCAGCATCACCACATAATCGCGGTCGTACTCAAACGGCTCCGGCTCCTTCGCATCGATCACCAACGGGCCGTAGACGCCTGACTGCTCCTGAAGCCCCGAATGACTGTGATACCAGTACGTGCCGTTCTGCCTGACCTTGAATTGATAGACATACATCCCACCGGGTTCGATGCCGTGAAAACACAGCCCCGGTACGCCGTCCATGTTGGCCGGCAACAAAATGCCGTGCCAGTGAATGGAGGTATCGGCGTTGAGCCTGTTCCTCACCCGTAGCGTAACCGTGTCGCCTTCGCGCCAGCGCAGCAGGGGGCCGGGAATACCGCCATTGATGGTCATCGCGGTACGCCGGTTGCCGGTGATGTTGACCGGGGTTTCGCCGATGAACAGGTCAAAGTCGGTACCGGCCAGGACATTCGCCTCGCCCGGGCTGGTAATCGCCCAGACAGGTGTGCGCCATAGCCCGAGGCCCCCGAGAATCCCGGTGGCGGCGAGCCCCTTCACAAAGGTTCGTCTAGAAGTTTCAGGTCGCATGACGCTGTGTTCCCTGTCAGTCGGATGACGGAGCAATCAGGATGTTGCCACGTTCGATGAAGAGGGTAAGGGGGGCGACCTTTCAGAAGACTGAGCTGAAGATTACGGTTTTGTCAGCTTCACCCGTAAATGCCAGTCGCTATCCGTGGATCGGTGAAGCAGGCTGCGCTGCAATGGACCACGCCGAGTAACCCGCGCAATCCCGAACGGGTAGAATGGCCGTCTTAAATGCCGGCTCAGCATCGATGACCAGAGTATAGGTGGCCAAATGACTCTTCCGTCCGATGACCAAATCGCAAGTGACTGGATCAACATTCGCCGCGATCAGGAAACCGGGATCGAAAGCGTGAATGCGCATTTCCAGGGCCACGCCTACGATCCCCACGATCACGATGAGATGTTGGTGGGCGTGACGCACCAGGGCGTGCAGCGCTTCAGCTGCAATCGCCTGACGCATACCAGCACACCTGGCAGATCGATATTGATCGAGCCTGGTGCTCTGCATGACGGTTTCGCTCCCGAACCCGAGGGCTTCACCTATGGCATGCTCTATCTCCCTCAGCGCTGGGTATCGAGCATGACCGACCGCCTCGGCGTGGGAGATATTTCCTCGCTCGGTGCCGCCTTTCGCAACACACTGACCGATGATGTACCCCTTAGGGACGCGATACAGCGTGCCTTCCTGGCCATTCATCAAAACGAAGGGCGTCTGGCCAGAGATGAGAGCCTGGACCTCCTCATGCAGATACTTTCCAGGCACCTGCGACCCGCCCGGCCATCAGACAAGGCCGAGTCGGCGCCGGTGATGGAAAGGGCCAGGGATTTCCTGCATGTCCTGATGGCCACGGACGTCAGCCTGGATGAGCTCGCCCACTACACGGGCATCGACCGTTTCAGGCTTACCCGGCAGTTCAAGCGAACCTACGGCCAGGCGCCCCATGCCTATCTGATCCGGCTCAGACTGCGGGCTGCTCGAGCGTTGCTGGCCGCTGGCAAGCCCGCAGCCGAAGTGGCCGCCGAAGTGGGCTTTTCCGATCAAAGCCACATGGGCGTATGGTTCCGCCGCGCTTACCGCCTTACCCCGGCAGCCTATCAGCGGTTGTGCACAAATCTAACAGACTGAAGCCAGCCATCGACTCCATCATCACGTTTCAGTTTTGAAGGAGTACGCAATGTTCGACACCAAAGTAGCGATCATCGTCCGCAATGACCTTGCCATGTGGCAGCGGATGAACGTCGTCGCCTTTCTGGCCACCGGTATCCCGTCCGCAGCGCCTGAGGTCATGGGAGAGCCCTACGTGGATGCCAATGGCCATTGCTACGCAAGCATGTCCGGCCAGCCAATGCTGATCTTCGAGGCCAGCCTTGAGGAAATCCAGAAGGCCCACCGTGTAGGCCTGGAGCGTGAGCTGACCATGCTGCCGTATGTGTTCGCCATGTTCTCTACCGGTCACGACGAGGCGAACCGCAAGGTCTTCCTCGAGGAAGATCCGGCCAACATGGATTTCGTCGGCATTGCCCTTCGCGGTTCCAAAAAAGCAGTCGACAAGGCCATCAAGGGTCTCTCGCTGCACAAGTGAATCTCTGACGCTTATCGCGCACCGTACCTACCTCAAACCTGGTTTGCGGGACGTGTACGGTGGCGATTTTTTCCTGGGTTAAACATGCACGGATCACAGATATTCTTCAGTCCCCTGGAGCCAGCATGAGCGAATCAACACTGGCGGCTTTCTGGGCCTTTTCACTGCTCTTTGTCTTCACACCCGGCGCTGACTGGGCCTATGCGATCTCGGCAGGGATTCGCAACCGAGGCGTTGGCGCTTCCGTTCTGGGGCTGCTGGCCGGGTATGTGGTACTGACCTTTCTGATTGCTGTGGGAGTGGGCGCATTGATTGCCGGTAACCCGGTTCTCATGGCCATCCTCACCGTAGTGGGCGCCCTGTACCTGGCGTGGCTGGGCTATGGGATGCTGCGCAATCCGCCGGTGCCGCATGCTGATAGCGCAGCCGAAAATGCGGGCAGCTGGCTGACCTGGTTCCGCCAGGGTGCGCTTGTCAGCGGCTTGAATCCCAAGGCGTTCATCTTCTTCCTCGCCTTTTTGCCGCCGTGGACGTCTGAAGCTGCGAGCTGGAGCATCCCTGCCCAACTCGTGGCGCTCGGCCTGGTTTATACGGCGAGCTGCTCAGTGGTCTATTCAATGGTGGGTTTCGGGGCGAACAAGGCATTGCGAACCCGGCCAGGTGTTGCACGGCGGGTGGGAAGATTTTCCGGCGTGATCATGATCGGCCTGGCCTGCATGCTGGTTATTCGGGCGTTTTTCCAGGGCTAGAAATCCACAGCCGACCACGGCCGGTTGCGAGAGCCACCGTCGGCATGAGTCCGGTGACTGATTTTGCGCTAGCTCATGATCAACGCGGCCAGCTCTCGTTCCCGCCGCGTCACGTCCTCTTCCACCGCGCGCACTTCGCGCATGTAAGCCTCGACGGCGGGAGGCAGCGAGCGCTCCTTGAGGGAGATAAACCCATAATGGGCATACGACGCCTGATCGTGGAACGGCAGCGGTATGATTTCACCCGCCAGCAACTCGCGCTCAAAGGCCGCCAACGTGCCGATTGCCAGCGCGTTGCTGTTCAACACGAATTGAACGATTTGCATGGGGACGTCAATTTCAATCGCCGGCACGAAATCGCCTGTCACTGTGTCATAGGCACCGGCGCAGCCTAATGTCGCGGGCGGTATGAGGCCGGCCAGGCGGGATGGAATACGCGACGCCACCCAAGGGTAATCGAGTGCTTGCGCCCGCTTCAGGGAGCGTTGCGCAAGCAGCGGATGGCCGGGTCGGCAAAACAGGCGCCCCTGATGTTCACCCAATAGCTCGCAGTTGAATTCTTTTTCGCCTTGCAACGCGCTGATTTCAGCGATCCCCAGATCCACTGCACCGTTGGCGACCTGCTGCGCAACTTCTCGCCAACCGGCAACATGGGCCGTCACCTTGAGGTTGGGATGGCGGGCGTGCAACCGGGCAATGGCGCGATAGCCGCTGATGACACTGGGGTACGGCCCCAAGGCCACCTTGAGTGTGCCGATGTCGCCCACTGCCAGCAGGGCGATGTCCCGCCGAAGGTCCTCTTCAGCCATCAACAAGCGCTGGCTTTTGGCCTGCAGCACCTGACCGAACGCCGTCAAGGTCACACCCTCGGTGCGCCGATCGAACAGCGTAACGCCGAGCTCCTGTTCCAGCAGCTGGATACTTTTGCTCAGCGCAGGTTGCGAAACGCCCAACGCTTTGGCCGCCTGGCCGAAATGGGCATGTTCGATCAATGCCAGGAATTGGCGTAGGCGGCGCGGGGTCATGTCATAACCTTAATGTTATCGATATCAAGTAAAACGGAATTTTTCGTAATCAAATGAATATGCTATTCCTTGCCGGGCGGGTCAAGACGAACAAGAGCAAACCCGCGCCATCAAGGCATCGATACTCTGGCGAAGGAACATTTCATGAACAACAAGACCCTCAGTTGCGCGCTGGCCATCGCACTGTCCACGGGCTTCAACCCCAGCATCTTTGCTGCTCAGACAACTGCCGTACCGGCCGCGATTGAGCATTTCGATAAAAAGGGCAAACCGCCCTCGACCTACACCGTCGAATTTCAGAAAGGTGTGCGCAACACCCTTCCTTTTGCAGACAAGCGCGATTTTGAAGAAGCCAGAAAAGGCTTCATCGCAGCGCCGGCCTACAACAAGATCATGGCCGATGCGGGGAACGTCGCCTGGAACATGGGCAGCTATGATTTCCTGCTCGAGGGCAAGGACTTCGACACGGTCAATCCTTCGTTGCAGCGCCAGGCCGTGCTCAACATGGCCTATGGTCTGTACGAAGTGGTTCCGGACAGGATCTACCAGATCCGCGGCTTTGACCTGGCCAATATCACGTTCATCAAGGGCGACACCGGCTGGATCGTTTTCGACACCCTGACCTCGAAGGAAACCGCCAGGGCGGCGCTGGATTTCATCAATGAAAAACTGGGTAAGCGCCCGGTCGTGGCCGTGGTGATTTCTCACTCCCATGCGGACCACTTTGGCGGTGTCCGTGGCGTAGTCGAGGAAGCGGACGTGCGCAGCGGCAAGGTTGCGCTGATCGCCCCCGTGGGCTTCATGGAGCATGCGGTCGCTGAAAACGTATACGCTGGCAATGCCATGAATCGACGCGCGTTCTTTCAATACGGCCTGTTGTTGCCACGCAGTCCCTACGGTCATGTCGACATGGCCATCGGCAAAAACGCCGCCTCCGGCAACATCGGCTTGATCGAACCTAATCGATACATCGAAAAGGATTTCGAAAGCGTGACCATCGACGGGGTGCAAATGGAGTTCCAGAACACTCCTGGCACTGAAGCGCCGTCGGAAATGAATACCTGGTTCCCGCAATTCAAGGCGTTCTGGGCGGCCGAGAACGTCACCGGCACCATTCACAACATCTACACCCTGCGCGGTGCCCTGGTGCGCGATCCGCTGGTGTGGTCGAAGAACATCAACAACGCCCTGTATCGCTACGGCCAGCAGGCGGATGTGATGCTTGCCGCGCACAATTGGCCGCGCTGGGGCAATGAACGAATCCAGGAAGTGATGCGCGCGCAACGCGATGCCTATGCCAACCTGAACAACGCTGTCCTGCATGCGGCGAACCAGGGCGTCACCATCAACGAGATCCACAATGTCTACACGTTGCCCGAGAGCCTGAAGAACACTTGGGCGACGCATAGCTATCACGGCTCGGAAGAACACAACAGCCGCGCGGTAATCAACCGCTACCTGGGTTATTGGGATGCCAACCCGGCCACGCTGATGCCGCTGTCACCGAAGGATTCGGCACCGCTGTACGTTGAAATGATGGGCGGGGCTGCAAAGATCATGGCCAAGGGCAAAGCCTTGTACGATCAAGGCAAATACCGTGAAGCCTATGAGATTCTCAATAAGCTGGTGTACGCCGAACCGCAAAACACCCAGGCCAAGGACCTGCTGGCGGACGTCTATGAGCAGGTGGGCTATCAGAAGGAAAGTGCCGGCGTGCGCAACAGCTTCCTCGCGGCGGCCTATGAGTTGCGCAACGGCATGCCCAAGGGCCGGGCGCCAAGATCCGGCGGGCCGGACTTTATCCGCGCCATGAGCACGGAGTTGTGGCTCGAATATCTCGGCATCAGCCTGGATGGCAGCAAGGTTGCGGACTTGCATTTCGTCCTGAACCTCAAGACCCCGGACAACGGCGAACAATTCGTGGTGGAGCTGAGCAATTCAACGCTGACCAGCATCAAGGGCCAGCAGGCAAAAAACCCCGACCTGACCCTCACCCTCGATCGCTCGGCACTCGAAGGCGTGATGGCCAGGCAGACCAGCTTCGATCAGCTCGTCGCGGACGGCAAGGCAACCTTTGAAGGCGATCGCAAACCGTTCGCCCAGCTGATGGCCGCCATGACCCCGTTCACCCCGGACTTTGAACTGCTGCCGGGGACGAAGCAGTAACGGCGATGGCGCGGTAGACCATTAGCCTGGCGCGTCTGTGGCTTGGACGCGCCAGTTCAACACCCGCTGCTTGGAAAGCTCTCGCCGCCGTGAGCTTCCCCTTGACCCCTGTCGTCATCAAGGAAGAGCGTAGAGATTGAAAAACATTCGGGAGGTATCACTGACGCCTCCCAGGTGTTTGTCATATTGGCGCTCAATCTCACCACTGCGATACATCTCGCTTAGCGCGCTATCAACTAACAGTCGGAAGTTTTCATCATCCCGATCGACCATCATCGAGGTCGTTGAGTACTCAAAGATGCGATCAAGCAGTACGAGATTTCCGCTGACGTATTTGTCGGTGAGCTCATGTTTGAGCATTGTACGTTCAGCGAAGAAAACATCTGCCTTGCCATCGGCAACACGCTTGAGACCCGCGGCCGCGTCTTGCACCGTGACCAGTGTGGCGACCACGCCCAATGACCGTATCTGTTGATTGATCCACTGTTCGGTGACGCCGCCGGCGATCGTGGCATACGTCATGTTGGCCAATGCGCGATTGACGTCTGTGCGCCAGGTTGGGCCGGTTTTGACCACGTCGCCTTTCAGCACCTTGAGTAGCGCATTAGGCGCCTTTTTGTTGACCACGGCCGATAGGCCGGCCGTGTAGACAGGAATGGAGTAGCTGACTGTTTTTCGACGTTCCAGTGTTGCCGGCGTCGGGGTGCAGAGAATGTCGACTTTTCCAGTGCTGACGGCGCTGGTTTCTTCGCCCAATCCAACGGGCTGATAACGAACTTGTAGTGAAGGCAGGTTCAACTCGGTTTTCAGTGCGTTGAAGATGCCCTGACAGAGATCGATCGCATATCCGCTGGCCTTGTCACCGTCCTGGGTACTGAACGGTGCGAAGTCAGGCACATACCCCAACACTACCGAGTGAGTGTTGCGCACCCGTTCCAGCGTGTCGGCTCCCGCGACTGCGGATACCAGGGAAAGCAGGCAGACAAGAAGCAGATAGGCGGCTTTCATCGGTTGAGCGCTCATTCCTCTTTCTCCCGTCACGTGTTTGTCCTGATCGGCAAAGATCCATCCTTCAGATGTCTTCGGGTGAAATCACCCACACGCTGCAGGGCATCTTGTACAGCAGCTGTTCCACAGTGCTGCCAACCAAACGCTCCATGGCACCGTGGCCGACGCGCCCCATGACAATCACATCAGTGTCATAGGCCCCGACATAGCTGGAAAGCACCTTGGCCGGATTGCCCATGATCATGTGCTGGCGCTCCGGTCCAATACCGTTGCGCTGCGAAAGCTCGCGGAACGCTTCAGCTTGCGCATCGAAAAGGGTTTTGGCTTTGCTCGAAGAAAAAAATGCCGAACCATTACTGAAGCCAAATTCATCTGCGCTGATGGATGAAAGATCGTGGGCGTAGACCACGTCGAGCTCGGCGTTGCAAATGGCGGCCAGTTTTGACGCCTCGCGCAAAATCCTGTCGTTGAAATCTGCATACTGGTCATCACGATGAAAAGGGTCGACTGCAGCGACGATTTTGCGCGGCAAAGCATGGTGCATATGACTGACAAAATGCAGCGGCACCTTGCATTCACGCAACAGGTGGATATCCAACGGGGTAAACATCAGGCGTGACAGCAGGGATTCATGTTCGAGTGCCTTGATCAATACGGCCATCGGCTGTTCCTTGAGATGGATGAGGATTTCCTGCAAGGGCCTCTGCACCCAGACCACTTCCGTGGTGACGTGAACGCCAATTTTGCGCAGCGGTCTAGCCTGGTCTTCAAGCCATTGGCGATGGCGCTCGACATAACCCAGCCGCATCTGTTCCAGCGCCTGTTCGTTGACCATTCCAGCCGTAGCCAGCCCTTCGAGGTAATCGAACGCTACGATGTGCAGTGCCGCGTCCGAGGCCTTGGCCAATGCGGCGGCACGGTCGAAGGCAGGGCTGTTTTCCATCAACGGTGAAACGATCAGCATGAAACGTGATTGATCAGACATGACGGATCTCCCTTAGGTAATCGCGCGTTGGCTTACCCCGATAACCGGGGCCTTGGGCAGTTGAACCTTGCAGTCATGGTGCTTGCGACCGGAACGGTGGACTTGATCTTTGTCAAATGAGGAGGGGGACGGACGCCATCGCTCGACGTGCGGTTGCCCAAAGCCGCGTCCAGTGAAGAATTAGTTGACCATTATCAATCCTTCTTCTGTCACGGCGGTGCAGTCTTTGGATTGCGTGCCGGTGCCGGACGCCGTTGCCAATTTGTGCCCGATTGCGCACGGGGTGATTCTCGTTGTCGGATGGAGGTATTTATGTTCATTGAGATCACGGAGAAACCCGCCAGCCATCGCTGGGGTGTGTGCATTGATGCTCTGGAAGTGAATTTCAATAGCCTGGCGCAAGCGCAGGCATTCGTTGATCAGCTCAAGGCACGTATCGAAGCACCCCATGTCTGGCCGAATGCTCGAGACTCGGCAGCCCGTGCCAGCCGAATACCGCAGGCTCGCACCGATCTCGTGTAGTCAGAAGGGCGTGGGCCAGCACGGGGCCGGGCTTGGTGCAGGTGACAACCCAATGAATGAAACTTTCGGGATGGCGGGTGCCGCTGCTGCGCTGGGGATTGGCATGCTCATCGGCCTTGAGCGCGAACGGCACAAAGGACAGGAGGAGAACCGTGCGTGTGCCGGTTTGCGCACTTACGCGATCACTGCATTGCTGGGTTATGTGGCGATGCAGCTCGGTGGCAACCTGCTGATAAGCATCGTCGCGATCATCCTCGGCGTGCTCTTCACCGTAGCGTACTGGCGCAGCGTTGGCGACGATCCCGGTGTGACCAGTGAAGTGGCCCTGCTCAGTGTCCTGATACTGGGTGGGCTGTGTGGCGCCTGGCCGACGCTGGCGATTGCGATTGGCGTGGCCATCGCGGGACTGTTGGCCTATCGACAGAAATTGCACTACTTCGCCCGCAGTCAGTTGACCGATGCCGAGCTGGGGGACGGCCTGATCCTGCTGACCGCTGCGCTGGTCGTGCTGCCCTTGGCGCCGGATCGTTTTATCGGCCCCTATGCTGCCATCAATTTGCGTACTATTTGCACACTGACCGTGTTGCTGATGGCAGTGGGGGCGATCGGGCATGTTGCAGTGCGTACCCTGGGTATCCGTTACGGTTACCCCATCAGCGCCATTGCCTCCGGGTTTGCCTCCAGCGCCGTGACGATCGCCGCCATGGGCCATCTTGTCGCCCGGCAGCCCGACGACATAAAGCTGCTGAGCGCGGCCGCGATCCTGTCCAACATGGCCACCGTTACCCAGGTCGGCCTGATCCTGGGGGCGGTCGACACCGGTCTGCTGCGCCATATGTGGGGGCCCCTGATCGGCGGTGCTGTCGCGGCAGCGTTATATGGCTTGTGCCTGATGCTCCCCAAGCCGACGGCCGGCGCCAACCAGCCGATCAAGGTCGGAGGTGCGTTCAACCTCAAGCTGGCCCTGATCGTCACGTTGACCATGACCGGCATCACCTTTGTTTCATCCATGATGCTTAGCCATTTTGGCCAGCTGGGGGTCATGCTCACCGCCACGATCTCAGGTTTTGCCGATGCGCATTCCTCGACGGCGTCGATTGCCACGTTGGCCAAGTCCGGCCGTTTACCGTTCGACGCTATTGTCGGGCCTCTGTTGATAGCGATCAGCAGCAACTCAGTCAGCAAATGCGTGGTGGCGTGGGTCAGCGGCGGACGTCGTTTCGCCGCCTACGTGATTCCGGGCCAGGTGTTGCTGACACTGGCAATGTGGGCGGGGATGAGCCTGAACTGACGGACATCGTGCGTATCACTGACAAATATCAAGGGCGCGCAACAGCAATCGATCAATCTGAGCATCTACTACCGGATTGAAATGGCCGCGCGCCGAGGTGCCCCATGTCGCAGACCCAACGTTTACTCCTGATCGCCCCTTCAGCCATGAAGCATACCCCGGCTTTCGACCGGGCCGCGGCGTTGGCGCAGGCGATGCATTTGCCGTTGCACATCGTGGCGTTCGACTACTCACAGGCGTTGGCGGTCGCCGGGTTGTTTGCCCCGGAACAATTCAGCCTGGCCCGGGACGGCTATCTGCAAACTCATCGGCAATGGCTCGCGGATCAGGCCGGATTGATGAGCAAGCATGGCGTCGAGGTCACCAGCGAGGTGGTGTGGGTACAGGATCCTTATGCAGAGATCCTCAACTTTATCAACGAGATGCCACTGACGCTGATCATCAAGGACGCCCAGGAAGAATCGGCGCTCAAGCGCGTGTTTTTCACGCCGCTGGATTGGCAACTGCTGCGTGATTGCCCGGTGCCGGTGCATCTGGTGACCACCCCGCTGAATCCGCGGCCGCGTCATGTGCTGGCCATCATCGATGTAATGCGCGATGAGGATCAGGACCGCGTGTTCAACGACCACATTATCGACGCAGCGGCGAAACTGGCCGCGATCTGCGATGCCGATCTTGACCTGCTGCATGTGTATGACTGGACGGTTGTATATGCCCAGGACATGGGCTTTGGCGCATTGCAACTGGCTAACGGGGTGTATGAAATGTTGGGAACGGCTCAGCAGGAGGCGTTTGCGGCCATCGCGGAACGCCATGGCGTGCCGGTGCAGCATCGTTTCTTCAGGGAAGGCGCGCCGGTGCCGAGTATCTGTGAGTTTGCCGCCGAACACCGCACCGATGTCATTGTCATGGGCACGGTGCAGCACAAGGGTTTGAGCAAGTTGCTGGGCACCACGGCCGAGCACCTGCTGCATCAGGCACCGTGCAGCGTATGGGCGATCAAGCCGCGACAAATGCTGCAATCCTGACGAGGGGAACGCCCCGCGATGCGCCGTTGGCCGACGCATCGCGGGGCGACTTTTCTACAGGTGAAGACGATGGATGACCTGGCGGCTGTCGTCGGGATCACACTGTCTCTCGAAGCCAAGTGCCTTGGCCAGGTCGCGCATGGGCGCATTACTGGCGGCGTCCACGGAATACATCTGGCGAAAGCCGTTGCGACGGGCGGCCTCGATCAAGTGCCCCATCAGCAATGTGCCCAGGCCCAGGTGCGTCCACAGATCGGCCACCGTGACGGCGCATTCACATTCATGTTCCCCGGTGGCCGCATAACGACTGATGCCAACCTCGACCAGTTGCCCGTTATCGTGGACCAGGGCGATATAGGCCACGCGCTGTTTGTTGTCGGTGTCCATCAATTGGTTGAGCATCGTCGTGCCAGGCTCGTTGATCTGTGCGAGAAAACGCATGTGCCTGGATTCGGGAGACAGCCGCTTGATGAAGTCATATTCACGGTCGCGGTCCTGTTCCGTCAGCGGCCGGATCAACACGTGGCGGCCGTCCCTGAGTGCTTCAATCCAGTATTGGCCATCGACGGCGGCATAGGCGGCTGCAGCCCGATCATTGTGGTCTTTGACAGTGAGCATGGGGTATTCCTCCAGTGCAGTTTCAAGGACGTGCGGGCGGCAAAAAATCCGCGCTCGAGTTCTTTTTACCCTGCTGTCCAGGTTGGAATTTGATCTGGATCAGAGACAGGCGTCAGTGCGTGCGGGTTGATTTACATCAAGCACGCGAGCGCGATCAGGGCGCAGTGTTGAAGCATGCCGGCGAGTGATGACCGGGATCGAATGGAGGTGTGTGATGAGTCAATATCAACGGTTGCTGCTGATCGTCGATCAAAACCTGCAACGCTCTCCCGCCGAACAGCGTGCCGTCGCGCTGGCCAAGGCCGCCGGCGCCGTCCTGGATGTAAGGGTGTTTGCCGAACCGGTGCCGGTGGTTCATTTGTGGGCCGAGAAAGTCGACGACACAGAGCATCAACGCTATATGCGTCGCTACCGCCGCTGGGAGGCCGAAGAGCTCGATCGGCTCAACGATATGGGGCTGGATGTGACAGTCAAAGCCGTCTTCACCACCCATCCGTTGCTGGACATACTGAAAACGGTCGAGGATTTGCAGCCCGACCTGCTGATCAAGGATGTCAGCCTTGAACCGATGCTCAAGCGAGTATTCATCACGCCACTCGATTGCCACTTGTTGCGCGAGTGCCCGGTCCCCGTGCACTTGGTCAACCATGTCCGCTACAGCTTGCCGCATCGAATCGTGGCAGCCGTGGACCCCTTCGATCCGGCGACACAAATCAGCGGCTTGAATGACACCATCATCCAGACCGCCAATGCCCTGGCCTTGCAATGCGATGCGCCGTTGCACCTGCTGTACGCCTATGACCTGTCACCCCTCTTCAACAGCGATGCGCCACTGGCCGGGGGAGGGTGGGGCGTGGACGTGATCGAGGAGCTGCGTCAGTCCCTGCACCAGGCGTTCGTGACATTGGCGGAGCGCTACGGCGTGCCGCCGGAACGACGCCATTTCGTCATGGGGTTGCCGGTACCGGTGATCAGTGGGTTCGTCGAGGAGTATTTGGCTGACGTGGTGGTGATGGGCACTGTGCATCGGGTGGGGATCGACCGGCTGATCGGCAGCAATACCGAGCGGGCGCTGTACTCGGTGCCAGGGAGCATCCTGGCGGTGAGGCAGCGCGTCAGGGTATGAGTACGATTGCGCCGTTGAACTGCCCGCTCCGCAACCGTTCCAGCGCCTGATTGGCATCCTCCAGGGCAAAACGGGTGACGTCAGAGTGAACAGGCGTGTGTTGCAGGGCTTCGAAAAACGCTGTGCCATCTTCACGGGTCAGGTTGGCGACCGATCGAACGCTGCGCTCGCCCCACAACAGTCGATAGGGAAAGGCGGGAATGTCACTCATATGGATGCCGGCGCAAATCACGCAGCCTCCCTTGACGGTGACCGCCAGTGCCAGTGGCACCAAGGCACCGACCGGGGCGAAAATCAGGCTGGCATCGAGCAGATGCGGCGGAGGTTGATCCGAGGGCCCGGCCCATTCGGCACCCAGCGACCGGGCATAAGCCTGGCCTTCGCTGTCGTCTGGACGGGTGAAGGCATACACCTTCTGTTTACGTCCACGGGCGATCTGAATGGCCAGGTGTGCCGCCGCGCCAAAACCATAGAGGCCCAGATGGTGGGCGCCTCGGGCCATTTGCAGGGCCCGAAAGCCAATCAGCCCGGCGCAAAGCAGCGGTGCGGCCTGGGTGTCGGAAAGTGTTTCAGGAATCGGGAAGCAAAAACGTGCATCGGCTACGGTGTACTCGGCATACCCTCCGTCCAGATGGCAGCCGGTAAACCGGGCCTTGTCGCAGAGGTTTTCCCGTCCCGAACGGCAGAACATGCAGTGCCCGCAGGTCCAACCGAGCCAGGGCACGCCTACCCGCCGGCCGATCCATTCGGCAGCGACGTCGGCACCGACGGCCGTGACTTCGCCGACAATTTCATGCCCCGGCACGCGTGGCAGCCGCGCTTGGGGCAATTCGCCATCCACCAGGTGCAGATCTGTGCGGCACACGCCGCACGCCAGGACCTTGATCAGCAGCTGCTGTGAGTCGGGCGTGGGAATGGGGCGATCTTGCAATTGCAGTGACTGGCCGGGGCGATGCAGGACCATGGCACGCATGAACACACTCCAGGCGGCAGGTTCACCTCAGGTGACGATGACAGCCCACTATCAGTTGCTTGAGGCCATCCATGTCCTGAATGTTGACGTCGCGGCCGGTTATTTCCACCAGACCTTGGTCACGCAGGTGAGCGATGCCCCGACAGACGGTTTCAAGGCGCAGGCCCAGATAAGAGCCGATTTCCTCCCGGCGCATTTTCAGCACGAAGTTGCGCGACGAATAACCACGGGAGTTCAAGCGTTGCGACATATTCAGCAAAAAAGCGGCCAACCGTTCATCCGAGTTCATGTTGCCCAGCATCATCATCATGTCGTGATCACGCACGATTTCCCGGCTGAGTATTTTGTTCAGGTTGTGCTGCAATGAAGGCAACTCTCGGGCAAGTTTTTCCAGGTGGGCAAAATGAATGGGGCAGACCTCGCTGTCCTCCAGGGCAACCGCATCGCAGGTATGCTGATCTGTGCTGATGGCGTCCAGGCCGAGCATTTCACCTGGAATCTGAAACCCGGTGACCTGCTCGCGACCGTCGATGGAAAGCACGCTGGTCTTGAATGAACCCAATCGCACGGCATACAGCGAACGCAATGGGTCGCCTGCGCGGTAGAGTGCCGAACCTTTCTTGACCTTCAGCCGTTGAATGATCAGCGTGTCCAGGCGCTCGATTTCCGCACCGGTCAAGCC
Source organism: Pseudomonas sp. V98_8 (assembly GCF_029967975.1). Lineage (NCBI taxonomy): Bacteria > Pseudomonadati > Pseudomonadota > Gammaproteobacteria > Pseudomonadales > Pseudomonadaceae > Pseudomonas > Pseudomonas sp. V98_8. The sequence continues at coordinate 67,311 of NZ_JASCAE010000054.1, read as the reverse complement.
TAACGGCAGACACAGTTCCAATACGCTGCAACTGGAGCACGCCGTTTTGAGATGTTGATCGCGATACGATCGAGTTTCAGTCACGTGGAAGCCCTCGATATCAGCCTATTGAGCATAGTGTCTATTGCCGCTGGGCGTTGAGAATGGACGCCCGGAACTGAGTGATCAGACGAATGGACCCTGATCCGGCTTTGTTACAAAAAAGTATCAGAGCAGTGGAAACTTGAGGTAAATCAAGTCTGAACGCTTGCAGACCCACAGAATCAACCTATTGATCGGTGTACGGGATACGGCTGGAGAATTGCGATGAGCGACTTTCTGAGTACCGAGCAACTGGAAGGGCTGGATGCCTACTGGCGGGCGTCCAATTACCTGGCGGTCGGGCAGATTTATCTCAAGGACAACCCGTTGCTGAAGGAACCCCTGGCACTGGCACACATCAAGCCACGGTTATTGGGCCATTGGGGCACGACGCCGGGCTTGAACCTGATCTACACGCACCTCAACCGGTTGATCAACCAGCACGACCTGAACATCTTGTTCATCGCCGGTCCCGGCCATGGCGGGCCGGCGGTGGTGGCGCAGACTTATCTGGAAGGCACTTTTACCGAGTGCTATCCCTCGGTAGAGCGCAACAGCAATGGCCTGATCCGTCTGTTTCGGCAGTTTTCCTGGCCGTATGGCATTTCCAGCCATGTGTCGGCGCAAATTCCAGGGTCGATTCATGAGGGCGGCGAACTGGGATATAGCCTGGCCCATGCCTACGGTGCGGCGTTCGATAACCCCGACTTGATCGTCGCTTGCGTGATCGGTGATGGCGAGGCCGAAACGGGGACGCTGGCGGCCAGTTGGCACTCCAACAAGTTCCTCAACCCCGCGCGTGACGGCGCGGTGCTGCCAATCCTGCATCTGAACGGCTACAAAATCGCCAACCCCACGGTGCTCTCCAGAATCAGCGAGGACGAGCTGTCGGCGCTGATGTATGGCTATGGCTACGATCCCTATTTTGTCGAAGGCGATGACCCCATGGCGGTGCATCAGGCGCTGGCCAGGACACTGGACACGATTACGCTCAAGATTGCCGAGATTCAGCGCGTTGCGCGCCAGCATCCGCAGGATGAGCCATCGGAGCGCCAACTCTGGCCAATGCTGGTACTGCGCACGCCCAAGGGCTGGACCGGGCCGAAGTTTGTCGACGGTCATCGGGTCGAGGGGACTTGGCGGGCGCATCAGGTCCCGCTGGCCGATTTCCGCCAGGCGCTGCACCTGCGCCAGCTGGAGGAATGGCTCAACAGTTACCGGCCTGATGAATTGTTCGATGCCAACGGCACCTTGCTCCCCGAACTAGCCGCCCTGGCGCCCACCGGACAGCGGCGCATGAGCGCCAATCCCCATGCCAATGGCGGCCTGTTGTTGCGACCCTTGAACCTGCCGCGTTTTACCGACTATGCGGTGAAGTTTGACGCCCCCGGCACCCTGCGGGCCGAAGCGACACGGGTCATGGGCACCTACCTGCGCGACGTCATGAAAAACAACCTGGGCGCCAGCAACTTTCGGTTGTTTGGCCCGGATGAAACCGCCTCGAACCGACTCGATGCGGTCTATGACGTCAGCGCCAAGGCGTGGATGGACCCGCTGGAGCTTGAGGACCTCAATCTGGCGGCCGATGGCCGTGTGATGGAAATTCTCAGTGAACAAGTGTGCGAGGGTTGGCTCGAAGGGTATCTGCTGACGGGACGCCATGGATTGCTGTCCTGTTACGAGGCCTTTATCCACATCGTCGATTCGATGGTCAACCAGCATGCCAAATGGTTGAAAACCGCCGCCGAGGTGCCATGGCGTAAACCGATCGCCTCGCTGAATTTTCTGCTGACGTCCCATGTCTGGCGCCAGGACCATAATGGGTTCTCCCACCAGGACCCGGGCTTCATCGATCTGGTGGCGAACAAAAAGTCGGACGTGGTGCGCATCTACCTGCCGCCCGACGCCAATTGCCTGCTCTCGGTGGCTGACCACTGCCTCAAGAGCCGCGACTACATCAACGTCATCGTCGCCGGTAAACAACCGGAATGGCAGTGGCTGGAAATCGACGCGGCCCTGCGCCATTGCCAGGCGGGTATCGGCCGATGGGACTGGGCCTGCCACGAGGACGACGACCCGGACGTCGTGATGGCCTGCGCCGGCGACGTGCCAACCCTGGAAACCCTGGCCGCAGTGACTTTGTTGCGCGAGTACGTACCGGATTTGCGGGTGAGGGTGATCAATGTCGTCGACTTGATGGTGCTTCAGCCTTCCTTCCAGCATCCCCATGGTTTACCGGACACGGCATTCAACGAACTGTTTACCGTCGACAAACCGGTCATCTTCGCCTTCCATGGCTATCCCGCGCTGATTCACCGGTTGATTTACAAGCGCACCAATCATGAGAATTTTCATGTGCGGGGCTTCATTGAGGAGGGCGCGACCACGACGCCGTTCGACATGGCAGTGCTCAACAACCTTGATCGTTTTCGGCTGGCGCTGGACGTCATCGAGCGGGTGCCCCGGTTGCACGATCAGTTGCAGGACGCGCGCTCACGCTATTGGTCGATCCTGGAAAAACACAAGCTCTACCTCATTGAGCATGGACAGGACATGCCCGAAATCCTCAACTGGCAATGGACACCGAGAGTAACCAACTGACTGGAGGTCGGCGACAAAACCATTACTTGCGCTTCCAGTACTTCTGCATTTCAAGGAACAGAAAGGATGCGGTCCACGTGATCAGCACCAACCCGGTCAGGGCCTGCAAGCCGGTCAAATACTTGAGGTTGCCCACCGGTGAAATATCGCCGAAGCCGATCGTCGTGTAGGTCGTGAAGGAAAAGTAAACGCAGTCCATCAGCGAACCGTCGAAGTTGCCCGTCAGGCCGCCCCATTGGCCGGAGTGCACCATCAGGTAATAAACCAGCGCGAAGCACCAGACCTCTACCGCATGGGCCAACAGGGCGCCAAATACCCCGACGACAATTCTGAAGCGGCTCCACAGCTTGAGCCGAGGCAGCCAATCGTTCAAGCGCAACAGACATTCGTAATGGATCACTACGACGATGATGACCACCAGCGTATTGATCAGCGTGACTGCCAGCATGGATGACTCCGTTTTTACGGGGTATTTAAGAAGAATCTGGACCACGCTGTACAGGTATGAGCGCTGGAAAGTCTTCGGGCGACAAGGTTTCCTTCTCAAGCAACAGATGGGCACCGGTGTCCAGATCGGCTCGACGACTTTCGAGCAACGCCTTGGCTCGTCCATAGGCTTCATCGAGCAGGGCGCGAATACCCAGGTCGACTTCCCTGGCAGTCTGTTCCGAATAGTCTTTATCACCCAGCGCCGGCATGCGTTCACCCAGGTACGTGGTGTTTTGTCGCTCCAGCACGGACTGACCGAGCTCGGCGCTCATGCCAAACCGGGTGATCAATTGTCGGGCGATATCTGTTGCGTGGGCCAGGTCATCGGCAGCTCCAGTGGAAATCTGGCCATAGGCGAGGTATTCGGCAGCGCGCCCGGCCATCAGGACAACGATCCGGTCCTTGAGCATCTGGCAACTGATCAGGAAGTGATCTTCGGTTGGACGCTGCAGGGTATACCCCAGCGAGCCAATCGCGCGAGGCACGATGGACACTTTGTGCACCGGATCCATGGCCGGAAGACTGCTGGCAGCCAGGGCATGCCCCATCTCATGATACGCCACCACCTGGCGTTCCTCGGGGCGCAGCACACTGCTCTTGCGTTCAATCCCTGCAACGATGCGTTCCACGGCGGCCGTAAAGTCGTCGAGTCCGACCGCTTGCGCTCCACGACGGGTGGCGACGATGGCGGCCTCGTTGACCAGATTGGCAAGGTCAGCACCGGTAAAGCCGGTGGTGAGGTCGGCAATCTGTTCGGCATTGATCGCGGGTTCCACAGTGATTTTTTGCAGATGGACCTTGAGGATGGCCTGGCGGCCTTTTCGGTCGGGGCGATCGATCAGCACCTGCCGATCGATCCGTCCAGCCCGCAGCAGTGCCGGGTCGAGAATCTCTGGCCGGTTAGTCGCGGCCAGCAGCACGACGCCCTCACGGGGATCGAACCCGTCCAGTTCTGACAGTAATTGATTAAGGGTCTGCTCTTTTTCGTCATTGCCGCCAAACGCACCGACGCCGCGCATTTTGCCCAGTGCATCCAGTTCGTCGATGAAGATGATGCAAGGTGCCGCCTGGCGCGCCTGTTCGAACAGGTCATGCACTCGGGCGGCGCCTACGCCCACGAACATTTCGACAAACTCCGACCCCGATATCGAGAAAAAAGGCACGCCGGCTTCACCGGCGATGGCTTTGGCCACCAGGGTCTTGCCGGTTCCCGGAGGGCCGACCAACAAAGTGCCTTTGGGGATATGCGCCCCCAGGCGTGAGTATTTGGCTTTGTCCTTGAGGAAAGAGACGATTTCCACCAGTTCGGCCTTGGCCTCATCGATGCCGGCCACATCGGCAAAGGTCACGCCGGTCTCGCGCTGCACAAATACCTTGGCCCGGGACTTGCCGATGCTCATCAATCCTCCGACACCTTGCTTTTCCGCCAGCCCGCGAAACAGGAAATGCCAGATCACCATGATCAGGACAAAGGGCAGCAGCAAGCCCAGCAGGCCATTGAGCAACGTGTTTTCGTTGACCCCCGTGAATCCGACGCCCGAACGACCCAGTTCCGTTGCTAACGCCGGATCCACCCGCACCGTGGAAAACTGGTTGTGCCCGTTGATAGGCTCTTGCAGTTTGCCGCTGATCTGATCTTTCTCGACCCGTAGATCGCTGACCTTCTGCTCGTTGAGCAATTGCACAAATTGACTGTACGGAATGCTTTGCACGACATTGCGTTCGAAAAACAGAATTTGAACCAGGGTCAGCACGACAAACGCTATCGCGAAGTAGGACAGGTTCCATTGGTGATTCTTTTTCATGGACGTGGCTCTGCGTCGTGGCATCGACCAGGGACGAACGATGATGGCCGGTCAGTATTTTTTTTACGCCTGGGCGCAGGAAAATCGTTGAGGTAAATCAACTATCTCTCCATGAGCACGGGAAGGGCGTACGGCCAGCGATTTGTTTGACAAAAATCAGTGCTCCCAATGTGTACCGCCCGATACTTGGGTCACTGCATTTGCAGTGAACGTTTCAGGGAGAGGCACGTGATGCTCAAACTCAAACGCATTCTGTTGATAGCCCCCGGCGAAATGACCCTTACCCCGGCGTTTGAGCGTGCCTATGCACTGGCCTGCGCGACCGGTGCGTTTTTGCATATTGTCGCGTTCGATTATGTCCCGGCACTGGCGGTGGCGGGTCTGCTCGACCATGAGGCGATGGCCCAGGCGCGGGAAGGGTATCTGCAAGTGCATCGGCAGTGGCTGGAGCAGCAAGCCCGCTTCAAACGATGCATCGGCATGCAGGTGACCACCGAAGTAGTCTGGGCCAGATCGAGCCTGACGCACGTGCTTGAGTACGTGAATGACTTTCATCCGGATCTGGTGATCAAGGATACTCATTACGTGCCGGCACTCGACCGGGCCTTTCATCGAACTTTGGACTGGCACTTGCTGCGCGCATGTCCTGCGCACTTGCACCTGGTGACCAGTGCCGCGCACCCCAAGCCGTTGAAAATCCTCGCGGCAATCGATCTGTCCCATCTGGAAGAGCTGACGCAGGGCCTCAATGACCGAATACTCGATGTGGCGTCTACGTTAGCGGCAAGCTGTGGTGCAGCGCTGCACGTACTCAACGTCAGCCATTGGTCTGTAATAAGCGATGCACCATTGAGTGTGCCGATAGACAGTCTTGATGACAGTTTGAGGGACGCGATCGAAGATGCGCAGCAAGAAGCCTTCGAAGCGCTTGCTGAGCGCTATTGCATAAAAGAAACGTGCCGACACTCGCTGACCGGTATCCCCCACAAGGTCATCGTGCTTTTCGCGCAGCAGAATGCATTCGACGTGGTGGTGTTGGGCACCGTTTATCACTACGGCAAAGACCCGTTCATTGGCAGTACTGCTGAACGTGTATTGAACAGGGCCCCGTGCAGTTTGATGATCGTCAAGCCATCACCCCCACCGGACTGAAAAGGGCGCTGTCGCTCACAGTTGATAAAAATCAACTTGCCTGGGTGCAAAAGGCGCGATCAATAGCGCTCCCCTGCAAGCGCAAGGAAACGGCCATGCGAATCACATTTCTGGGTGCCGCGGGCACGGTCACGGGCAGCAAGTACTTACTGGAACATCGTAACCAACATGTGTTGATCGATTGCGGTCTGTTCCAGGGCTACAAGCAACTGCGATTACACAACCGCGACCCGTTCCAGCTTCCGGTCAACGACCTCGACGCCATTGTGTTGACCCATGCCCATCTTGACCACAGCGGCTATCTGCCCGTACTGGTGCGCAATGGTTATCGCGGCCCGGTCTATGCCACGCCAGCGACCTGTGAGCTGGTGAAAATCCTGCTGCTGGACAGTGGCCGGTTGCAGGAAGAAGAGGCTGAGTTCGCCAACCGGCATGGCTTTTCAAAGCACAGCCCGGCATTGGCGCTTTACACCGAGCAAGATGCTGAGCATGCACTGAAGTTGTTACGGCCGGTGGAGCTGAACCACAGTGTCCAGATTGTCCCGGACATGACCATTGAGCTGCGGGGCGCCGGGCACATTCTGGGGGCAGCGACGGTGGAAGTGATTGCCGATGGCCAGACCTTGGTGTTTTCAGGGGATTTGGGCAGACCTGACGATCCTTTGATGTTCGCTGCGCAAACCGTCGAACAGGCGGATTACCTGCTGGTGGAGTCGACTTACGGCGACCGTAGACATCCAGACGAATCGCCGCAACAGCAATTGGCTGAGGTCATCAACCGTACCGCGTTGCGCCGGGGTATTACGCTGGTGCCATCGTTCGCGGTGGGACGCGCCCAATTGCTGATGTACCACCTTTATCAATTGAAACGCCAACGTGCGATTCCTGATATTCCCATCTACCTGAACAGCCCGATGGCCACCGACGTCACGGGCCTGTACCAGCGGTTTCGCAGCGAGCACAGATTATCCCTGGAGGACTGCGAGGGTATGTGCCATGTGGCGCAATTCGTCCGCACGGTCGAGGATTCGAGAGCGCTTGATCAGCAACGCACCCCGGCGGTCATTATCGCCGCCAGCGGCATGGCGACCGGCGGGCGCGTTGTCCACCACCTCAAGGCGCTGGCTCCCAATCCGCTTAACACGCTGTTGATGCCGGGCTTTCAGGCCGGTGGCACTCGGGGGGCACAAATTGTAGCGGGCTCTCGAACGGTGCGTATCCATGGCAAGGAGGTGCCGATAAACGCTGAGGTGGTGCCGATGCAAACGCTGTCGGCGCATGCTGACGCCGATGAAATCATGCAGTGGTTGCGTGGCTTCAAGCGCCCGCCCAAGCACACATTTGTGGTGCATGGCGAGCCAAACGCATCGGATGCGCTGCGCCGCCGTATCAGCCTGGAACTTGGGTGGTCGGTGTCGGTGCCGGAGTATCGCGATAGCGTCGACCTCACACCCGGAGTCGAATCATGAGCCAGTATCGACGGTTGTTACTCATCATCCACCTTGCCTTGGGTCATTCTCCGGCCATCACCCATGCTGCGGCATTGGCCCGGGCCAGTGGCGCAAGGTTGCATATCGCGGCCCTGGTTCCATCGTTGAAATTGTTGTCGCTGCTCGAAGATAGCGACCGGGAAAAGGCCCGGCAACGTTACCTGCAGGACCATCGCGATTGGCTGAAGGATCAGGAAAAACTACTGCGCGGCAAAGGAATCGACGTGACCAGCGAGGTGGCCTGGGCTGATGAAATGAAGCAAGGCATTCTGGATTACGTCGCAGAATTACAGCCCGACCTGTTGATCAAGGAAATCCAACATGAATCCGTGCTCAAACGCGCGCTCTTCAACTCGCTGGACTGGCGCCTGCTGCACCAGTGTCCAGTACCGGTTTATCTGGTAGGCGGGGCCGGTCACGCCTTGCCCCGCAAGGTGGTGGCGGCAGTGGACGTGTCGGCTGGCGAATCCGGGCACAGCGAACTCAATGGCCGCATCATTCAACAGGCCTCCAGCCTGGCCATCCAGTGTGATGCCGAATTGCACCTGCTCTATGCCCATGAAATGTCAGAGGACTACCTGGAAGAGTTGAGCGATAGCTTGAAGCTGTCAGCGTTGAGTAAAGGGGTGCGCAAAGCGTTGGAAAAGTCGTTTCTTGCATTCGCCAGGCAATACGGTGTGCCCGCCGACCGCCGGCATTTCGTCTTGGGTCACCCCGTCACGGCACTCAGTGAATTCGCCAGCCAGAATCATGTGGATGTGATTGTGATGGGCAGAGCCCAGTACCAAGGCCTGGAGCACCCTCTGGGCAGTACGACCGAACATATCCTGTATCAAGTGCCCTGCAGCGTACTGGCGGTTTGAAGTCGTCTCGGGGTTCCGCTCGCCTGGTGGGGCGGGCAAATGCTCAGGCAGGATCAAAAGCAGCATTTTCCGCCAGCAAGGCGGCGGTCAGGGCCGTGCTGTCGAGTATCTGCAGGTGACGCGTGGCACAGTCAGGCGGCAGGCGAAACGGCGGCACGGAGTCAGCGATCGCAATGTGTTCAAAAAGAGGCCGGTCGAACAGCCGACTGCCTGCGGTAAACAAACCATGGGTAGCGGCTGCGAACAGTCGGGCGGCACCCGCCGTTTGGCAGGCGAGGCCGGCATGCGTCAGCGTTTCACCCGTGCTGATCAGGTCGTCGAAAACAATGGCTGTCTTGCCTGAGACTTCACCGATCAACAGAGTGCCCGTCAGCGTGGCGTGATCGCGGTGCTTTTCCATCAGGGCACTGCCAACCGGACGCCCCAGTTGCCGTTCCAGGGCTTGTCGAAACTGCTCGGCGCGCTTGCTACCCCCTGAGTCGGGGGAAACCGCAACCACTTCAGCGTCGCCGACCAGCCCGGCGAAATGCCCGGCGAACAATTCGGTGCACTGCAGGTTCCTGGTTGGAATGCGGAAGGCGTTGTCAAACGCTGCCGGATTGTGCACGTCCAGGGCGATCAGTCGATCCACGCCACTGGCTTCAATAAGGGCGGCTACATAACGCGTTATGGTCGGGTCCTGAGGCTGGTTGCGGCGATCCTTGCGCCCGTAGCACAAGTAGGGCGTCACCACTTGCACATGACGAGCGTCGGCATCCTTGAGCGCACCGCAGAAGAACAGCAAGCGACACAGCTTATCGTTTGCGCTCTGTTGGCCATCCCCATACAAGGAATGGAACACCACGACGTCACGACCGCCAACCGGATCCAGCGGGCGGCATTTATGTTCGCCGTCTTCGTAGTCACGCTCTTCGTGGCGTGCCAGTTGGCAACCAAGCCGTTGAGCGACGCGGCCGGCGTAGATTTCAGTGCCTTTGAGGGCAAAAAGAAGCGGGGGCAGGGTCAGCATGCAGCGGCTCCTTGGAGGCGGGATAGGAAATGCGCCTTACCTGAAACTTCGAAAAGAAAGCGCATGTACCGTGACCTCGGAGGCAACCGCCGGATGAAGGTGTATTCACGCTCAGCTTACGCCAATCCTGATGCACTGGCGTACAAGGGTCGTGGTCAAGCGACCGAAGAACAACCCCCCGGCCGGTTTCCCGGCAGGGGGGCAGCTACGCGGTCAATCGGCCTTGATCGGCACGACCTTGTCGGCCTTCATGGCTTCGGGCTTTTTCGGCAACGAGATGCTCAGCACGCCTTTGCTGAAACTCGCTTCGATCTTCTCGGCATCGACCCCTTTGGGCAGGCTGAACGTGCGCTCGAAGGAACCATAGTGACGTTCGCTAAGATGATAGCCCTTACTTTTCTCTTCCTTGTCCTCTTTCTTTTCCCCCTTGATGATCAGGTTGCCGTTGGACAGTTTGAGCTCGATGTTCTTTTGATCCATGCCGGGGAGTTCGGCAGTGATTTCGAAGCTCTTGTCTTTCTCGGTGATGTCCACGGCAGGCAGGCCATGGCCGCTCAGTTCGCGCCGCCAGAAGGGTTCGACATCAAACAACCCACGGCTGAAGGGCGATAGCCCAGAACCGCGATTGAACTCGTCGAACAGGTGATCGACCTGTTGCCGCAGTTTTTCCAGGGGCCGCCAAATGTCTGAGGTCGCTGGATGCTGGCTTGATTTGTCTTCGGTCTGGATCGGCATTTTTTTCACGGAATTGCTCATTTTTCACGACTCCTCTTGGTTAAAGGGCAGGCTCAAAACAGTCCGTACACCCGTCCGCCCTGAAAAAATCAACCCGGCGCTGACCTTCCAAAGCCAGCGTCATTCACCCCATGCGATGGTGCGAACGCTGACTCTAATGTCCATGGGAATGCCCAAAAGTCGCTTGATATAAATCAGAAAGAGGGCAAAAACTGTTCGCTCCGATGCCGCTGTCATCTCGTCACTGGCCAAGGCCTCTGCCCATCAACCAGATCGGACGCGATAGACAATCGAGACCTAAGCTTTACCTCAATGGGCCACGGGCGTTTTTGCTTCGACAACGTGAATCGCCCTTCGAGGAAAACACCTCCATGTTCAGTAAATGGCTGGATCCCGCGCTGCTCCTGCTCAGCGCCCTGACGCTGGTGGCGGGGGGTGTTGCGCACCTTTGGCAAAGACCGGACTGGGCGTCGATGTGCTGGGCCGCAGGAAGCGTGGTGATGGCCTTGGTACTGTTGGTCGAGATCGTCAGGCGTCTGGCCCGGCACGAGGCCGGTGTAGACATGATCGCGTTGCTGTCGATCACCGCCGCCCTGGCCTTTGCGCAGACACTGGTGGCAGCGGTGATTGCCTTGATGCTCGCAAGCGGACGTACCCTGGAGTTTTTTACCAGCCAACGCGCCGAACGCGAGCTTCGTGCCCTCATCGACCGGGCGCCACGTTTTGCCTGGTTGCAGGAGGCGGGCGGGTTGCGCGAGATCCCCGTAGAACAGATCCAGCCCAATCAAACATTGCTGGTGCGCCTGGGGGAGGTGGTACCGGTCGACGGGCGCCTGCTGAGCCCCACCGCCGAACTGGATGAATCGGCACTCAGCGGCGAATCGTTGCCCGTCACTCGTCGAGAAGGCGAGCAACTGCCCAGTGGTGTTTCCAATGTCGGTGCACCTCTCCTGCTGAGCGCCACGCGAACGGCCGCACAGAGCACCTATGCCGGGATCGTTCGGCTGGCCGAGGAGGCGCGACGTTCACGCGCGCCATTCGTGCGCTTGGCCGACCGTTATGCGTTGTTCTTCATCCCGTTGACCTTGCTGATTGCCGCAGCGGCCTGGCAACTGAGTAGCGATCCCTTGCGAGCGCTGGCGGTATTGGTGGTGGCCACGCCGTGCCCGTTGATACTGGCGGTACCGATTTCGATCATGTCAGGTATTTCGAGGGCGGCGCGGCGCGGAATACTGATCAAGGACGGCGCGACCCTGGAGGCGTTGGCCGGTGTCAAACAGGTGTTTCTCGACAAGACCGGAACACTGACCAGCGGCCATGCCCGTCTGCAATCAATCGAGGTCAATGGACTTGCCGACCCCTTGCGTTTGCTTGGCCTGGCCGCTTCGCTGGCGCAGGCCTCGACGCACCCCATCTGCCAGGCCATTGTCGACGCCGCGCACCAGCGTCAATTGCCTCTGAGCATCCCCCGACAGGTGGATGAGAGTCCGGGCGCCGGCCTTTGCGGGGTGGTCGATGGCAGGCGGGTGCGTTTCGGCACGTTGTCTTTTGCTCATGCCGATGCACCTGCGTCCGACTGGGGCGCAGCCATGTTGCGCCATATGGATTACCTGGCGTGCAGTGGAAGCTTTATTGACGTGGATGGAGAACTTGCCGGCCTGCTGGTGTTTTCGGACAACGTGCGTCGAGAAACACCGCAAACCCTGCGCCGCCTGCGCGCCCGGGGCATAGAGAGGATCGTCATGCTCACTGGCGATCGCCTGGAAACCGCCGAAATGGTTGCGCTGTCCGCCGGGATTGACGAGCTGCGAGCAGGGCTGATCCCCGAGGACAAAGTGCGAGCGGTGCAGGAAGGGTGTTTGCGCGCCAGTACCTTGATGGTCGGCGATGGCATCAATGATGCCCCCGCGTTGGCGGCGGCCAACGTCGGCGTGGCCATGGGGGCCAGTGGTGCCACGGCTTCTGCACAAGCCGCGGGTGTGGTGCTGCTGGTAGACCGTCTCGATCGTCTGGTGGAGGCATTGGACATTGCCCGCCAAACCCGTCACATCGCCCGCCAGGGTGTGCTGGTCGGCATGGGCATGTCGTTGCTGGCCATGGTGGTGGCGGCCCTGGGTTATCTGCCGCCGCTTATCGGTGCCGTTGTGCAAGAGGGCATCGATGTGGCGATCATCATCAACGCCTTGCGTGCATTGGGGCCGCTACGCGGGGTGCGCCAACAAAGGCTGGCAGCGCAACAGATCGATCACCTGCAGGACGAGCACAAGGCATTGTCTTCAGTACTGAGCGACCTGCATCAACTGGCCATTGATTTTGCCCGGCGTCCATTGGCACAAGCACAGTCGGATTTGCAGGCGCTGGTCAACAAGCTGCAAACAACCCTGGCACGCCATGAACGTGAAGACGAAAACACACTGTATCCGCAACTGACGCAAAGCATGCCGGGCGAGGATCCCATGTCAGCCATGAGCCACGCACACCGGGAGATTTTTCGCCTGATCCATCTGCTGGCGCGCATGAGCCGTGACTTCTGTGCCGCCCCCGAAACGGCATCGGCAGATGAGATTCAGCACCAGTTGATTCGGCTGGATACGCTTGTGCGAATGCATTTTGATCAGGAAGAAGAGCTGTTTCGCTATCTGGATTGGCGCTGAATCAACGTCTGGGCAGGATGCGGGTCAACGTGTTGTCACCCACCCAGTAATGATGAATCAACCCGGTCGCCGCGTGCAGTCCGATCAACCAATAACCGGTGCTCCCAAGCAGTTCGTGCCAGTGCTTGAACTGCTTGGCCAATGACGGATCAACCGCTATTGGCGAGGGCAGGAAAAAACCGAAATAGGGCATCGGTTTGCCTTCTGCCGATAGCAGCAGCCAGGCCAATAGGGGGGTGGCGATCATCAGTATGTACAGCATCGAATGCATCAAGTGTGACATGCCGGTTTGCCAGGCGGGCAAGGCCGGTGCGATAGGCGGGCGCGGCGCAAGACGGCGTGCGAGCAGACGAACCCAGACGAGGGCGAAGATGCTCAGGCCGAACACTCCATGCAGCCCCAGAAACAAACTCCTCAAATGGCCACCGCGCGGCATCAGCCCCTTGATTTCGATACAAGCGTAGACACCGACAAACAACAGCAGCATTAGCCAGTGCAGGGTGATCGACAGTTGTCCGTAGTGCTGTGGCGTTGAGTGGCGTGTCATGGTGGCCTCGACAGATGGATGCTTCGAAAGAGCAAGTACCCTGCCTGCCAAGCCTTAAGGCAATCTGAAGAAGCAATGGCCCAATCTGTTCAAAAAAAGGCGTTGCCTTTTTCCTCTATTGCCTCAAGCGTCGGATTAACCACTGCTGTGGCTTCGAAACCAGCTTCTGAATGAAAAAGGTAAATACGAAAATGCGTCGCGGTGTCATTTTCATAATCTTTGGCAATCAGTTTTTTTACTTACCGACTGCTGTCGGTGCGATCTTTTTCGCCTGGGGCAAATACTTCAATTACCAGCGGATGAACTACGCTCCAAAAACAACACTGCAGATCGAAGAAACAGTGTGCAAGGTCGATACGACCCGAAGGCTGATGGATACCACTGTCCATTCTGCGGGATCCGGCATCCCTGATCGCCAGCACCCGGTGTACGCTCCGTGAGAATCAAACAGCCGCTGCCAGCTCTCCTGTTACTCGCCTTGCTATCGGGTGGCTGCACGACACTCGATGTCCCTCACGAACCCAGTCAGGCGTTGCCTGCGAGGGATTCGGCATTCGGTCGTTCTATTCAGGCCCAGGTAGCCCCTCATCAGGGCCAATCGGGCTTTCGCTTGCTATCCGATAGTGCAGAGGCTTTCACAGCCCGCGCCGAGCTGATCCGTAACGCTCAAAGCAGCCTCGACTTGCAGTATTACATCGTCCACGACGGTATCACTACGCGGATACTGGTGAGCGAGCTGCTCGACGCCGCCGACCGGGGAGTCCGCGTGCGGATTCTGCTCGATGACACGACCAGCGATGACTTGGAACGAATCATTGCGACGCTGGCTGCCCACCCGCAGATTCAGGTCCGCGTGTTCAATCCACTGCATTTGGGCCGCAGCACTGTCGTGACGCGAACAATGGGCCGGCTGTTGAACCTGTCGCAGCAACACCGGCGCATGCACAATAAATTGTGGGTGGTGGACAACAGCGTGGCAATCGTCGGAGGGCGCAATTTGGGGGACGAGTATTTCGATGCCGAGCCCAACAAGAATTTCACCGACATCGACATGCTCAGTGTCGGCCCGGTTGCAGAACAGTTGGGTCATAGTTTTGACCAGTACTGGAACAGTGCCCTGAGCAAGCCGATCGAGCAGTTTCTCTCGACCCGGCCAACAACCAGGGACCTGAAAAATACCCGGACCCGACTGGACGAATCCCTCGAGGAAACGCGTAAACAGAATCCTGCTCTGTACCAGCAGTTGATGACCTACACCACTCACCCGCGCCTGCCTGTCTGGCGCCGCGAGCTGATCTGGGCCTGGAACCAGGCGATGTGGGATGCACCGAGTAAGGTTTTGTCGAAGGGCGAACCCGCCCCGCACTTGCTGTTGACCACCCAGTTGGCACCTGAGCTTAACGGGGTCACCAAGGAGCTGATATTGGTTTCTGCCTACATGGTGCCCGGCCAACCGGGGTTGGTGTACTTGACCCGTCGCGCCGACGCTGGCGTGTCGATCAGCTTGCTGACTAATTCACTGGAAGCCACCGATGTGCCTGCCGCGCACGGTGGCTATGCCCCTTATCGCAAAACCTTGCTCAAGCATGGTGTGCAGTTGTTCGAATTACGCCGCCAGTCCGGCGACAATGGCGACAGCGACAACGGACCACACCTTTTTCACAACGGATCCTCCAATAGTTCCGATTCCAGCCTGCACAGCAAAGCGATGATTTTCGACCAGCAGAAAGCTTTCATCGGTTCGTACAACTTCGATTCGCGCTCATTATTGTGGAACACCGAAGTCGGGGTGTTGGTGGATAACCCGCAACTCGCCGGACGGGTGCGCGAACTGGCCCTGGAAGGCATGGCACCACCTCTCAGTTATCATGTCCTGCTGGAAAAGGCACAGCTGGTCTGGGTCACCGAGGATGACGGCAAACAACATACGTTGACCACTGAGCCGGGGGGGTGGTGGCGACGCTTCAGTTCGTGGCTCAGCAGCAATATCGGGCTGGAGAAAATGTTATAGCGAGAAAATACTGGAGGTCACTCCCTTCATTTTACTTTCGTGACCAGGATGAATCATGCGGATGTGGGTAGGTGGTACGGCGCGGCTTATCAGCCAATTGATGATGGCTGCGGGTATCAGCCTCGTCGCAATCGTCACGGGTGTGCAGGCTCAAGTCACACCTCAAACCAGTCGAGAGATAAAGGCCTTGCTGGATTTTGTCGAACGCAGTGAGTGTCAGTTTGTGCGCAATGGAAGCGAATACCCAGGTCCCCGCGCTCGGGCGCACCTGGAGAAGAAGCTGGATTACCTCGAAGGCAAGAACATGTTGAACAGTGCAGAAGACTTCATTGATCTTGCAGCCACTAAAAGCAGTATAAGTGGACGCAATTATGAGGTTCGATGTTCGCAAGGTGTAGAACCGGCAAGCATTTGGTTGAAGCGGGAACTACAGAGGCAACGGCAACTTCATTGAGTCGCAAAGGAATGCACAGGATCGCAGGATGGTAACCAGGACGGCGGTCATCTGATACGGTTTTTTATGTTGTATCTGAGTCTTTTTTTAGCGAGTCGCTGCTCTATAGAGTGCGCGTCCGACGCACTAGTGGACAGTGCTCGGCCGCCCACTGTTTCAGGCTCTCTGAAGACCGGACGACCTCGAGAGTCTTCAGGAACTACCATGAATACTCGTCCTGGTTCTCACAGCAAGACCTTCCCCGAGTCGCAAACTGACATTCTCGGTATGATTGCGACCGACCATCATCTGGGCGAAATACTCAGCGCCATCTGCCAGATGCAGGACGCACAGAGCCCCGAAACCTTCTGCTCCATCCTGCTCACTGATGCCGAGGGCAAACGCTTGCTGAGCGGCGCGGCGCCCGGCCTGCCGGTCGAGTACAGCGAGGCGATTCATGGAATGGCCATTGGTCCACAGGAAGGCACCTGCGGCACCGCAGCGTTCCGGCGCGAGCTGGTGGTCACCGAAGATATCGCCCGGGACCCGAAGTGGGAGCGTTTTCGCGGCCTGGCGCTGGGGCATAACCTGCGTTCCTGCTGGTCGGTGCCGTTACTCTCCCATCAAGGTAGCGTGTTGGGTACATTTGCCCTGTACCAGAACCGGACCCACGCGCCGGATGAGGCGCAGATTCAACGCCTGGCCTGCGCGGCCCAACTGGCAGTCATTGCGATCCGCCATGAGCGTGACGGCCAACGGCTGGAGGCCAGCGAACAGCGTTTTCGCTCATTGTTCACCTACAACCCCAACCCGGTGTTCGCCCTCGATCTGGCCGGCAACATCCAGAGTGTGAATCCAGCAGGTCTGAAGCTGAAACCGCACACCGCCACCGATTTCCTCGGTCATCACTTTTCCCGCCTGTTGCTCGAAGAAGACCTGGAACGGGTCAGCCGGCATTTTTACGCCGCTCGCGCCGGAGAGCCTCAACGCTTCGAGGCACGGCTTCTCGACGAGAGCGATAACTTGCTGACCATGGACATTTCCAACCTGCCGATCATGGTCAACGGAGAGATCGTCGGGGTATTTGGCATAGCCCGGGACATCAGCGAGCAGAAGCATTACGAGCGCCAACTGAGCTTCAACGCCAGCCATGACCGGCTGACCGGTTTGCTTAACCGTGTATCTCTTGAAGAGCGGCTGATGCTTGATTGTCACATCAGTCGTCGACGCAAGCGTCGCCTGGCGGTCATGTGCATTGATCTGGATGGATTCAAATCCATCAACGATTCGATCGGGCATTACTTCGGCGATCAGGTGCTGATTGAGGTGGCGCAGCGTATGACCCGGCAGGTTCGGCCCGGTGACACCATCGTGCGCATGGGCGGTGACGAGTTTGTCGTGCTGCTGCCGGACCTGCTGCTTGATGAGGACGTGGTACCAGTGGTCGAGCGATTGATGGCCAGCATTGCCAGACCCTACTGCATCCAGGGCATTGACCTGCACGTGAGTGCAAGTGTCGGCATCACCCTGAGCGATGGTCACATCGAGCAGCCGATGCAGCTGCTCCAGCAGGCTGACATGGCCATGTACAAAGCCAAGGAGCAAGGGCGCAACAACTTTCAGTGGTACACCAGCGATCTCAATCAGCGCGTTTGCGAGCACGCGAGCCTGCGCAATGACCTGCAAAAGGCTATCGAAACCCAGTCGTTCAGACTGCATTATCAACCGCAGATTGACGCACGCACGGGGCGGGTGGTCGGGATCGAAGCGTTGCTGCGCTGGGCGCATCCGGAAAAAGGATTTATCTCACCGGCGGTGTTTGTGCCGGTGGCAGAGGACAGTGGCCAGATCATCCCGCTGAGCCTTTGGGTGCTCGATACGGCCTGCGCGCAGCTGCGCCAGCTAGGCGAGCAGGGCATCACGGGCATTTCGATGGCGGTGAATATTTCGCCGATGCATTTTCAGCGTGGCAATTTCGTCCAGTGCGTCCAAGCCGCCCTGGAGAAATACGGCCTGGGGGGTGAGCAACTGGAGCTCGAGATCACCGAGTCGATTCTGTTGCATAACGCTGAACAGGCGATCGACACGTTGCATCGGCTCAAGGCGCTGGGGGTGCGCATTGCCCTGGATGATTTCGGCACCGGTTTTTCCAGCCTCAGTTACCTCAAGCGTTTGCCCATCGACAAGATCAAGATCGACCGCTCGTTCATTCAGGAAATCAGCACTGATCGTCATGATGCCGCCATCACTCAGGGCATTATCTCCATGGCACACCACCTGAGCCTGACGGTGGTCGCCGAAGGGGTGGAAACGGCGTCCCAGGTGGATTTCCTGACGGGCAGTCAGTGCGATGTCTTCCAGGGGTATTACTTTGCCAAACCGATGCCCTGTGCAGAAATCGAAGCGTTCCTGTGTCATCCCGCTTGCCTATCCCTGACCGGCTAGCCTGGCCGGTCCCCATCCTGAAAATCAGACGCTAAGGCAAATTTTCAGACCCTGGCGCAGAACTCCATCTCCCCAGGCAAGGCGCTCCCTGCGCCTTTCTCACACACTCGGCTCTAACGCTATCGCGCTGCAAAACAACAAGAGCCGCGAAAAAATGACTAGTTTCCAACCTGCTACCGAAAGCCAGACCGGCCACATCGGCGCCCGCCAGGCCCGGGTCGAGGACGCCGCATTGTTGCGCGGCCTCGGCTGTTATGCCGATGACGCTGCCATCCCTCCGGGTACGCTGCATGCGGCGATCATCCGTTCGCCCCACGCTCATGCGCGGATCACCTCGGTGGACTTCTCCAAAGCGCTGCTGATGAAAGGCGTGCACGGCGTGCTGGTCGGCGAAGACGTCAAACGCTGGGCGCTGCCTTTCCCGGTAGGTGTACGTCAGCCGATGGAGCACTGGTGCGTCGCCGTCGACAAGGTGCGTTATGTCGGAGAGCCGGTGGCCGTGGTGATCGCTGAGAGCCGCTATCTGGCGGAGGACGCCATCGAAGGTGTGCGCGTTGAATACGAGCGGCTGTCGCCGATCATCGATCCTGAACTGGCCACCGCCGAACAGGCGCCGATCCTGCACGAAGCGGTCGGCAGCAACGTGGTCAACGAACGGCACTTTCGCTATGGCGAGCCGGAACAGGCGTTCGAGCAGGCGCCGCACAAGGTCTCGCTCAAAGTGAAGTTTCCGCGCAGTTCCTGCACACCCATTGAATGCTATGTGGTGCTGGCTCAGTACGAGCGCGCCACTGGCATCTATGACGTGCTGGCCAATTTCCAGGGTCCCTATGCGTTGCACACGGTCATGGCCCGGGCACTGAATGTGCCTGGCAACCGCTTGCGTTTGCGCACGCCGAAAGATTCCGGCGGCAGCTTTGGTATCAAGCAAGGGGTGTTCCCTTACGTGGTGATGATGGGGCTGGCGTCACGCAAGGTCGGTGCACCGGTGAAGTGGGTCGAGGACCGTCTGGAACATCTCCAGGGGGCTTCTTCGGCGACCAATCGGGTGACCGAAATTGAAGCCGCGGTCGAAGCCGATGGCCGCATCACCGCGTTGCGTTATGACCAGATCGACGATTGTGGCGCCTACCTGAGAGCGCCTGAACCGGCGACTTTCTACCGTATGCACGGCAACCTCACGGGGGCTTACGCGATCCGCAATTTGCAAGTGCGCAACCGAGTGGTGTTGACCAACAAAACCCCTTCCGGCCTGAACCGTGGTTTCGGTGGCCCGCAGGTGTATTTCGCCCTGGAGCGGCTGTTGCAACACATCGCCGTGCAGTTGAAGCTCGATCCGTTGGATGTGATCCGCCGTAACCTGGTGCCGGCCGATGCCTTCCCTTATCGCGCGGCGGCCGGTGCATTGCTCGACTCCGGCAATTACCAGGCAGGCATTGCCTTGGCGGCGGCCGACGGAGGACTCGACGAGTTGCTCAAGCGTCGTGATCAGGCCCGTGCCGAAGGCCGAATCTATGGCATTGGTTATGCCGCCGTGATCGAACCCTCGATTTCCAACATGGGCTACATCACCACCGCGATGACACCCGAAGAGCGGCGCAAGGCCGGTCCGAAAAACGGCGCTGTCGCCACCGCAACCATCAACGTCGGCCCATTGGGTGACGTCAGTGTGCACGTGTCTTCGGCGCCGCAAGGGCAGGGCCATCAAACCACCGTGGCGCAGGTCGTCGCCGAAGTGCTCGGGGTTGCGCTGGAATCCATCGTGGTCAACGTCGAGCTCGATACCCAGAAGGACGCCTGGTCGATTGCCTCTGGCAACTATTCCAGCCGCTTCGCCGGCGCCGTGGCCGGTGCCGTCTACAAGGCCGCGCTGAAGATCCGTGATCGCCTCGCCGCGATTGCCGCCGAGCAATTGCAGGCCAGTCCCGAAGATATTCGTTTCGCCGGCGGCAAGATTTTTGTGGTCAATGGCGGGGCGGTGGCGCCATTTCATCGGATTGCCGGTGCGACCCACTGGTCGCCGGGCCTGCTGCCGGAAGGTGAAAGCGGCGGCCTGCGCGAAACCGCCTTCTGGAGCCCTCCGCAACTGGTGGCACCGGACGACCAGGACCAGGTCAATAGCTCGCTGTGCTACGGCTTTGTCTTCGACATCTGTGGCCTGGAAATCGACCGTATGACCGGCGAGATCCACATCGATCGCTACGTCACCTGCCATGACGCCGGCCGCCTGCTCAACCCGGCACTGGTCGATGGCCAGATTCGTGGTGGCTTCACCCAGGGCCTCGGCGCGGCGCTGATGGAAGAGTTCGCCTATGGCGAGGACGGCAGCTTCCTCTCCGGGACCTTCGCCGATTATCTGGTGCCGACCGCACCGGAAGTGATCGAACCGGTGATCCTGCACATGGAAACGCCATCGCCCTTCACCCCATTGGGCGCCAAGGGTGTCGGCGAGGGCAACAATATGAGCACGCCGGTGTGCATCGCCAACGCGGTGGCCGACGCCCTCGGTCGCTCGGACATCCGTCTGCCACTGACGCCATCGAAAGTACGCACGCTCATTGGCATCGACGAACCGCCACGGCCCGCCGGTATGGAAGCCGATGACAACCTCGACGCAGCCGCCGGTGGACCGGCACTGCGGGCCAACGACTCGGTGGTGATTCCTGCCTCGCCGCAACAGGTGTTCGATACCTTGCTCGACCCGCAGACGCTGGCAGCGATCATTCCCGGTTGCCACGACCTCGTGCTCGAAGGCGAAAACCGTTACCGCGCAGACGTCACCGTCGGCGTCGGCATGATCCGCGCGCGCTTCGAGGCCAAGGTTGCCCTGAGCGATCTGGACCCGCCGCATTCGTTGCGTCTGTCCGGTTCCGGCAGCAGCTCGATGGGGTCGGCCCAGGGGCAGGCCAAGGTGCGTTTCGTTGAACTGGAAAATGGCCACACACGCCTGGAATACCAATACCAGGTGGCGGTCAGCGGCAAAGTCGCCGCCGTCGGCGGCCGCATGTTGCAAGGGGCCTCGAAAGTGATCATCGGACAAATATTTACTCGCCTGTCGCAACGGGTCAGCGGCCAAGCCATCTCCACCGGTTGGTGGGCGCGGCTGCGTGCCTCGCTCGGCGCGCTGTTCGGCAAGGGAGGTGCGCAATGAAACCGGCTGCTTTCGATTACGTTCGGGCTGACACCCGGCGTCAGGTGGTTGAGTTGCTCGCCGAGTACGGCCAGGAAGCTCGCATCATCGCCGGTGGCCAATCGCTGATGGCGGTGCTGAACATGCGCCTGGCTCAACCCAAATTGCTGATCGATATCAATCATGTGGATGAGCTGGCTTATATCGAGCTGCGCAAGGATTGCCTGGCTGTCGGTGCCGGGGTGCGACAGGCGCAGTTGCTGGCGCGTTCGAGCCTGATGGAAGAGGTGCCTTTATTGGCGCTGGCGATGCCCTGGATCGGCCACTTCCAGACGCGTAATCGCGGCACCGTCTGTGGGTCGGTGGCTCATGCCGACCCCAGCGCCGAGTTGCCACTGTGCCTGGTGACGCTGGGCGGCGAGATCGTCCTGGAGTCGAAAAAAGGCAAGCGCATCGTCAAGGCTGCCGACTTCTTCCAGGGCATTCTCACCACCGACAAGCGTGCGGATGAACTGGTCGTCGAGGTGCGCTTTCCGCTCAAGCGCGAAGGCATCACCTATCGCTTCCGTGAAATCGCCATGCGCCACGGTGACTTCGCCATTGTTTCCCTGGCCGCGGCCATCGGCGCGGACCAGGTCGAACTCGGCATCGGTGGGGTCGCCGACCGTCCGCAACGTCGCAGTCTGCCACGTGGTGCAGCACTGCCCGATGCGCTCAATCAAACCGCCTGGTCGCTCGATGCACAAGACGACGTGCAGGCCAGTGCTGCCTATCGCCGCCAACTGATTCGCGAGCTGGGTCATCAGCTGATCGAAGGAGCCTGACATGCGTGTAACTGCCGACCAAACCTTTCCGATTCGCCTGGAACTCAACGGCCGCTCCCGCGAAGCGTTGGCTGAACCGCGCACCCAACTCTGCGATTTCCTGCGCCACGACCTCGGTGCCACGGGTGTCCATGTTGGATGCGAACACGGTGTCTGCGGTGCCTGCACGGTGCTGGTGGACGGCGTCGCCATGCGTTCCTGCCTGATGCTCGCGGTTCAGGGGCACGAGCGGCGTATCGAGACCGTCGAGTCCTTGGCCGACGACGACACACTGAGCGACCTGCAACAAGCTTTTCGCCGTCATCACGCCTTGCAGTGCGGCTTTTGCACTGCGGGCATTCTCATGTCCTGCGTGGATTTCCTCGAACGGGTACCCAACCCGGACGAGACCCAGGTACGCGACATGCTTTCGGGGCATCTATGTCGCTGCACGGGCTACACCGGCATCGTCCAGGCCGTGCTCGAAGTCGCCGCCCAGCGCCAAACGAACAAAGGGGTATAACAAAAATGTTCGATCTCGGACGCAGCTTCCTCGCAGCCGTTGAACGCCGACCGCACGCCGTGGCGGTCAGTGACGGTGCATTGAAGAAAACCTATGAAGACTGGTTCGTCGATATCCAGAGCGCAGCCAGGGGCCTGCAACGCCTGGGGCTGCAACGCGGCGACCGAATGCTGGTAGCGATGCAGAACCGCTGGCAAATGGCGACCCTGCATTGGGCCTGTCAGTTTGCGGGCGTCGTCATGACCCCGTTGAACTGGCGTTCGACTGCCGATGAACTGGGCTACTGCATCGAAGATGCGCAAATCCGCGCGTTGGCCTACGACGACGCGACCGTGGCCGCCGTAGCCGGTTGCAGCGCCGCCACAAGGCTGCCACGGATCGCCGCCGGTCTGCGTGCCGCCGACTCCGACCTGAGTTTCGAGGAACTGTGTTCGCAAGCGCCTGCGGCAATCATTCTGCAGGCCAACGCCGAAGACTTTTCACTGCTGCTGTACACCTCCGGCACCACCAGCAAGCCCAAGGGCGTGCTGCGTCGCCACCGTTGCGAACGCGCCGCGGCGGTTGCCCACGTAGCGCAAAACCTTTACCGCCAGAGCGAGTGCACGCTGGGAGTCATGCCGCTTTATCACACGATGGGCGTGCGTTCGTTGCTGTCCATGGCGCTGATCGACGGACATTTCGTCTGTGTGCCCAAGTTCGATGTGGAAGCCACGCTGCAGGCCATCGAGCGGGAAAAGGTCAGCAACCTGTACCTGGTGCCGACGCTCTACCACATGCTCATCGAACACCCGGCCTTCGCCCGCGAGCGAGTCGCCAGTGTGGAGAAAATCGGCTTTGCCGGTGCGCCGATGAGCGACGGCTTGATGCGTCGCGTCGAGGAGGCGTTCCAGCCGCAATTGTTCGTCAATCATTACGGCAGCTCGGAAATCTACACCTTCACCATCGACCAGCAAGCCAGCCGCAAACCCGGTTCGTCAGGGCGCAGTGCAATGAACCAGCGAGTGCGCGTTGTGCCGCTCGATGCAGAAACGGCAGACGTGCAGGCCAATCCGTTGGAGGAGGGCCAGATCATCGCTGACCTGGCGAGTGACGAGGCATTCGAAGGCTACCTCAACCGCCCCGAAGCGACCGCCAAGGCGTTGCGTGACGGATGGTATTTCACTGGTGACATCGGCTACTTCGATCTGGAGGGCGATCTGTTCGTCACGGGTCGGGTCGATGACTTGATCATCACCGGCGGCGAAAACGTCAGCCCGGCGGAAATCGAAAACATGCTCTCCCTGCACCCGGCCGTGGAAGAAGTGGTGGTGGTCGGCCTGCCCGACGAGCAGTGGGGCAAGATCATTGCCGCGTTCATCAAGCTGCGCGCCGAAGTCTCGGAGTGCGACCTCGATGCCCATTGCATTGCTTCGGGCCTGGCCAAATTCAAGCGGCCACGGCGTTACCAGTTCATCGACCAGATTCCAAAATCTCCCGTTGGCAAGGTGCTGCGGCGCGTGCTGCTGGCCCAATTCCAGGAACAGGCCTTAAAGGCCATCAGCTAATCATCCAGAGGACACTCCCATGCAACAACAATCGATCCAGCAATTTCTCGAGACTCAATTCGATGGCTTCCAGGTAGAAGTCGATGTGTCCCGCGAGCGCGCCGACATCATCCTCAACCGGGCGCCGTTGAACGTCATTTCCATGGGGCAGCGCGATCAGCTGCGCCTGGTCTTCGAAGCCCTCGATGCACACAAGGACGTGCGCGTCATCGTGCTGCGCTCGGTGGGTGAACACTTCTCCAGCGGCGGCGACATCAAGGGTTTTCTTGAAGCGTCGCCAGAGCACGTTTCCAAGCTGGCCTGGAACGTCGCGGCACCGGCACGTTGCGAAAAACCGGTGATCGTTGCCAACCGCGGTTACACCTTCGGTGTCGGTTTCGAACTGTCCCTGGCCTGCGATTTCCGCATTGCGTCGCAAACCACGCGCTATGCCTTGCCTGAGCAGAACCTGGGGCAGATCCCGGGCTCGGGTGGCTCCGCACGCCTGCAGAAAATCATTGGCATCACCCGTACCAAGCACATGGTGATGCGCGCCAAACGCATCACGGGCGACCAGGCCTATGCCTGGGGTATCGCTACCGAGGTCGTGCCGGACACCGAACTGGAAAGCACCGTCGATGCCTTGGTCGATGAGCTGCGTCGCTTCTCGCCGCTGGCTCAGCGCACGGCAAAAAAACTGATCAACGACAACGAAGATGCACCGCTGACCGTCGCGATCGAAATGGAAGGTCACTGCTACAGCCGCTTGCGTAGCTCCAAGGACTTCAAGGAAGGCGTCGAGGCGTTTCACAGCAAGCGTGCGGCCGTGTTCACCGGCGAATAAATGTGTGCCGGCGAGCAGGCCCGGGAGTGCGTCGGCAACGGTGTGCCCCCCCTATGGAGCAGGGCCTGCCGCCCCTTCAGTGAAACTGATAGGGCGCATCAATATTCGTTAATGGAAAACCTGTTGCGGGGCTCTTAGGGTGAGATCGGCTGCACCGAAATCCGTCCAATAAATATAAAAATCGGAGTTCCACTTATGGCTTCTAGCTGGCTCGTATTAACCATCGTGGCCGCCTACATGGTGGTCTTGGCGTTGATCAGTTTGTGGGTTCGACGCTCTACACAAAGCGCAAAAAACTTTACAACAGGAGGCAAGGACTTCCCGGCGGTGCTGATCGGTTTTCTGATGATGTCCGAGTTCATCGGCACCACCGCGAGCATTGGTACAGCCCAGGCGGGCTACACCTATGGCATTTCCGCCGCCTGGAACATCGCGGCCCTGGGCGTCGGGTTCGTGATCTTCTCCATGCTGTTGGCGAAGAAGTACAAGGACCTCGGCGAGAACACCATTTCCGGGGCGCTGGCCCGCACTTACGGCGAGCCGGTACGCTTTGCCACCTCAGTGATCATGATCTGCGCGCTATCGATCGTAGCGGTCTCGATTTATGCCAGCGGCGGGGCAGTGCTGGCGACCTTGCTGGGCATCGAGCGGACGTCGGCGATCATCATCGTCGGTATTGTTTCGGTGCTGTACGTCGGCATCGGTGGCATGCGCTCAGTGATCTATACCAACGTCTTGCACGCATTGATGATGTACGCCGGGATCATCCTCGCCTTGGGTTTTGCCTTGAGCAAGGTGGGCGGCATGGGCGAGTTGGTGGCGCGACTGCCAGCGCCGATGTTCGAAGTCGGTAACGTCGGTTGGCCGAAGATTTTCGCCTGGCTGGTGGCCGGTATCGGCGCGACGTTCGCCACCCAGTACGTGGTGCAGGCGGTGAATACCGTCAGCGACGGGCGCAAGGCCCAGCACGCGAGTTTCTACTGTGCATTGATGTTGATTCCCTACGGCCTGATCGCCGCGATGGTGGGGATGTGCAGTGCGGTGCTGTTTCCGCAGATTCCCTCGTTGCAGGCCTTTCCGCAAATCCTCGGGCACATGCACGAATGGATGGCCGGGATCGTCGTTGCGGGACTGGCCGGGGCGCTGTTCGGCACCATGGCCGCGCTCACCATGGGCATCGCCACGTTGTTGCTCAAGGACTTCTATCAGCCGTTCTTCAACCCACAACGTGATGATCGCAAGAACCTCAATTTTGCCCGGACCGCGACCATCATCGCCGGCCTGCTGCCCATCACGCTGGCGCTGTACGCCTCCGACGTTCTGGTGGTGACCTTCCTCGCCAAGGCCTTGCGTGCCTCACTCGCGGTACTGGTGCTGATGGTGTTTTACGCGCCGACATTCGGCACGCGGCAGGGTGCGTTCATCAGCATCATCGCGTCACTGATCATCACCATCGGCTGGTTCCTGATGGGCAACCCTTATGGCATCGACAACGCCTACATCGCACTGGCCACGCCACTCGTGATCATGACCCTGAGCCACTTGCTGCGGGGCGGCAAGCCCGAGCGAGCCGACAGCGCCAAACCCATCGGTGCGAGCGCAACCGGGCGCTGAACCCCAGCGATTTCAACGGGCGTGCCGTCGGGTGACCGGGCATGCCACCAAAACCGTAATGACGAGGTAAGGCCATGCAGCCTGTGACTCTTTCCACCCCCGAAGCCGACATGGCCGGGGACCTGCCAGCAGGCGCCAGCCTGCGTGGCTGGCTCGACCATTTGCAGCGCCAGCAGCGCTTGGCAATGATACGCCCCGGCGTGGACCTGCGTTTCGGCGTTGCAGCGATTGCCAATCGCCTGGACGGCAAGAGCGCTTCGCTGTTTCCCCAACCTGGCGGCCACTCGATTGCGGTGGTGTCCGGCCTGCTGTCCGACCGGCAGTGGATGGCCGAGGCCATGGGCGTGGAGTCCGCTGAAGTGTTGGCGCGTTTCGAAGCCGCCAGCCTCAATCCGCTGCCGTGGCGCGAAGTCGGCGATGCAGCTTGTCAGCAAGTGGTGCATCGCGAGATCGACCTGAACAAACTGCTGCCAATTCCCACCCACAACGAGCACGACAGCGGCCCTTACATCACCGCTGGCCTGCTGATTACCCGAAACCCGCGCACCGGGGTACAGAACGTTTCGATTCACCGCTTGCAAGTGAGCAGCCCCAATCGCCTGGGTGCACTGCTGCTGCCACGCCATGCGCTGGCCTTCTTTCAGGAAGTCGAGGCGCTGGGGGAGGATCTGGACGTGGCGGTGGTCATTGGCGCTGATCCGCTGACCCTGCTGGCGTCCCAGGCCATCGTGCCGATCGATCACGACGAACTGGAAATTGCCGGTGCGTTGCATGGCCGGCCGCTGGCGGTGACGCGCTGTGTCACCAACCAGATTCGCGTGCCTGCCGATGCCGAGATCGTCATCGAAGGCCGGTTGCTGGCCAAGGCGCGAGAGATGGAAGGGCCGTTTGGCGAGTTTCCGCAGTACTACGGCGAGCGCGCCGAACGCCATGTGATCGAAGTCGACGCCGTGACCCATCGTCACAACCCGATTTTTCACACCATCGTCGGCGGCGGCCTGGAGCACTTGCTGCTCGGTGGCATCCCGCGCGAAGCGACCATGCTCGCGTACTTGCGCCGCAGCTTTCCATGCGTGCGTGACGTGCACCTGAGCAAGGGCGGGGTGTGCCGTTATCACCTTTATGTGCAGATCGACAAACGCTCCGAGGGCGAGGGCAAGAACGTCATCCTCGGCGCGCTGGGCGGTCACTACGACATTAAGCATGTCACGGTGGTGGATCTGGATGTGGACATTCATGACCCCACCGAAGTCGAGTGGGCGATCGCCACCCGCTTCCAGGCCGACCGCGACCTGGTGCTGATCCACGAGTCCCAGGGATCGAAACTCGACCCCTCCACCCGTGACGGTGTCGGCTCGAAGATGGGCTACGACGCCACGGTGCCGCTGTCGGCACCGACCATGCGCTTCAAACGAATCCAGGTGCCAGGCCAACAGGAAGTCGAACTCGACACGGTGGCGCACGCGGCGCCGCAGGACTGGCAGCGCGTGCTCCAGATGCACGATTGAACCCGGTGGCCGCTGGTGTTCGGCGGTCTGTTCCCGATAGTTCCAACCAACTCAAGACACGTCTTGCGTGAGGCAACCATGACCACGACAACAACAACTGCACCGCCAACCAGCGCCGCTACCGATACACCGCACATTCCACCGGGCAAGGCTTTGCTCGCGGCATTTGCCTCGACATTCGGCTGGGCGCTGGATTTGTTTGACCTGTTCATTCTGCTCTACGTGGCGCCGATCATCGGCCGCATGTTTTTCCCCTCGGACACCCCGACACTGTCGCTGGCCGCGGTATACGCCTCATTCGCCGTGGCCCTGCTGGTGCGCCCCCTGGGTTCGGCAATCTTCGGCGCGTATGCCGACAAGCACGGCCGCAAGCGAGCGTTGATGGTGTCGATGGTCGGCGTCGGTATTTCCACCGCATTGTTTGGCGCGCTGCCGACCATTCATCAGGCCGGCATATTGGCCCCGATACTGTTTCTGCTATTGCGGGTGATTCAGGGCATTTTCGTTGGCGGCATCGTGGCCTCCACTCACACCATCGGCACCGAATCCATCTCGCCGCGCTATCGCGGCCTGATGTCCGGGTTGATCGGTGGCGCCGGTGCCGGCATGGGCGCGCTGTTGGCGTCAGTCACTTATCTAGTGTTGTCGGAGATATTTCCCGGGGCGGAATTTGACGTCTGGGGCTGGCGCTACATGTTCTTCTGCGGCCTGCTCAGCACGTTTTTCGGGCTGGTGATGTTCCGCTATCTGGAAGAAACCCCGGTCTGGCAGCAACTGCAACAAGCGCGCAAGACCAAGGGGCCGGCGGTAGTGGTCGTCTCGCCGCTCAAGCGTCTGTTTGGTCGCGAGTACCGCAGCGTGATGCTGGTCAATCTGCTGATTACATTCGGCGGCGGAGCAACGTATTACCTGGCCTGCGGTTATCTGCCGACCTTGCTCAACGTGGTCGCCAAAGTGCCCCATACGCAAACTTCGCAGATGCTCATGTACGGGTCGGTGGCAACCATTGTCGGAGCACTGGCCTTCGGTTACCTGAGTGACCTGATCGGTCGCAAGAAGACCTTCATGCTACTGGGTGTGATTAACCTGGTGAGCTTGCCGATGATGTTCCTCGGTGTCGCCGAGCCGGGTTCGCTGACCCGCACTGCGCTGTATTGCGTGGGCATCGCCTTCATGGGCGGGGCGATCATCGCGCCGATCCTGATCTTCCTCAACGAACGCTTCAGCACCGAGCTGCGCGCCAGCGGCACAGGATTGTCCTGGAACATCGGTTTCGCCCTCGGTGGAACCATGCCGACCTTTGTGTCCCTGTTCAGCAGCAGTCCTGCGCAGATCCCGATGGTGCTGGCGATTTTCGCCGCCGGCCTGTCGGTGATCTACCTGATCGGCAGCGTGGTGATTCCGGAAACCCAAGGCAACTTCAAGTAAAGGAAAACGCAATGAGCAGATTGAATGGAAAAGTCGCGATCATTACCGGTGCCGCGCAAGGTATCGGTGCCACTTATGCCCAGGCCTTGGCGGCCGAGGGTGCGACGGTGGTGCTTTGCGATTTGAAGGCGCCTGACGCAACCGCTGCCGCGATCCGCAACAAGGGCGGTACGGCCCTGGCGATCGCTTGTGACGTGACCGACGGTGCCGCCGTGCAAGCCATGGTCGAGGAAGCCGTGGCGCAGTTCAGCGGTGTGCACGTGCTGATCAACAACGCCGCGTTGTTCGCCACCCTGGAGCTCAAACCGTTCGAGCAGACCAGCTCGGCGGAATGGGATCGGATCATGGCGGTCAATGTGCGCGGTTCCTTCGAGTGCGCGAAGGCGGTTATGCCGGTGATGCGCCGTCAGGGCTACGGCAAGATCGTCAACATTGCCTCGGCGACGGCCTTCAAAGGCGCGCCGATGATGGCGGCTTATGTCGCGTCGAAGGGCGCGGTGATTGCCCTGACACGCTCGATAGCGCGAGAAGTCGGCGACGCCGGCATCCGCTGCAACTGCCTGGCGCCCGGCCTGACCATGAGCGCCAACGTCCAGGCCAATGCCGCCTGGGCCGGGGATATTGTGCGCAACAACATTGCCAGCCGCTGCATCAAACGCGAAGCAGTGCCACAGGATCTGATCGGCGCGCTGCTGTTTCTGTCCTGCACCGACAGTGATTTCATGAGCGGCCAGACCCTTGTGGTCGACGGCGGTTCGGTGACCCATTGATTGAAGGAGGATTCATGCAAAGCCAACACTTCATCGATGGACAATGGACCTCAGCGGATCGTTGGACCGACAGTCTCGACCCGGCAAACGGCGAACTGATCGGCTGCTTTGCCGACGGCGGCGAGGCCGAAGCTGAAGCGGCGGTGGCAGCGGCTGCCCGAGCCTTCAACGACCCGCAATGGGCGCAGAATCCACGCCTGCGTCAGCAGCTATTGCTGGAGTGGGCTGCCGCCCTGAAGGCGCGTCAGGAACAACTCGCGCAATTGCTGACCCGCGAGAACGGCAAGGCATTGGCGCAGTCCCGAGGGGAGATCGGCGGGGCGATTTCCGAGATTCTTTATTACGCCGGCCTGGCCCGGCACAACCCGGGGCACATGCTCGAAGTCGCGCCCGGTGAGTTCTCCAGCATGCTGCGCGAACCCGCCGGGGTGGCCGGGCTGATCATTCCATGGAATGCCCCGGCGGTGCTGCTGGTTCGTGCTCTGGCGCCAGCGATCGCGGCGGGTTGCACAGTAGTGATCAAACCCGCGCCGCAAACCGCGCTGTTCAATGCGGCGATGCTCGAGCCGCTGTTCGCATTGCCAGGCCTGCCGGCTGGGGCGGTCAATCTATTCGCCGAGAGCGGGCATGCCGGGGCAGCGCATCTGGTGGCTTCGCCACGGGTGGATGTGCTCAGCTTCACCGGCTCGACCGCGACAGGCCAGCGCATCATGCGCGACTGCGCGGCGACTATGAAGAAGCTCTCGCTGGAACTGGGCGGGAAATCTTGCTGCCTGGTCTTTGAAGATGCCGATATTGCCGCCATCGCGCCGAAACTGGCAGCGGCGGCCACCATTATCTCTGGCCAGCAATGCACTGCTGCCCGGCGCGTGCT
This sequence comes from Pseudomonas sp. V98_8, assembly GCF_029967975.1. Taxonomy (NCBI): domain Bacteria; kingdom Pseudomonadati; phylum Pseudomonadota; class Gammaproteobacteria; order Pseudomonadales; family Pseudomonadaceae; genus Pseudomonas; species Pseudomonas sp. V98_8. Next base: position 35,979 of record NZ_JASCAE010000054.1, on the reverse strand, counting down.
GGTGCATGCCAGCCGTTTTGCCGAAATGAAAACCGCGCTGAGCGCCGCACTGGGGCAGATCCGCCTGGGTAATGGCCTCGATCCAGCGAACAACATGGGACCGCTGATCGACTGGCAATCGCGGGACAGCGTTGAGCGGCGCATTGGCGAGGCGCTGGACAGCTGTGACGAAGTGCTGCTGGCCGGAGGTCGCCCGCAGGGTGAACTCAGCAAAGGCGCATTTCTCGCGCCGTCGCTGATCGCCCATCGCGACAGCAGCGCATTCTTTTGCCAGGAAGAAATTTTTGGCCCGTTGCTGGTACTGGAGTCCTTCGAAGACGAAACCGAGGCTGTAGCGCGCGCCAACCATACCGAGTTCGGTCTGTCCGCGAGTGTCTGGACCGAGCAGGGCGCTCGCGCCTGGCGTGTCGCTCGGGCACTGCGCAACGGTACGGTGTGGCTCAACGACCACAACAAATTGTTCGCCGAGGCGGAAACCGGTGGCTACCGAAAGAGCGGTCTGGGGCGCTTGCATGGCGTCGATGCGCTGCTGGATTTCAGCGAGCTCAAACACATTTATCAGAACGTCGGCACGCTTGGTTGAGCGCGAACGCGGGGGTGATCATGGAGCTGCGCCATCTGAAGTATTTTACCTGCCTCTACGAAGAGGGCTCCGTCACCCGGGCGGCGCAGCGCTTGAATATCGTGCAACCGGCGTTGTCGATGCAGATCGCCAGGCTTGAGGAAGAACTCGGGCAGACATTGTTCGAGCGCAGCTCCAAAGGCATGGCGCCGACCGAGGCCGCAGATCAGGCTTATCGCTTGTTCATGCCGATCCTTGGCCAGCTGCTGGCGGCGCGTCAGACTCTGATCGACCGTAGTGGCCAGATTGGCGGTCGCATCAGCGCCGGGCTGATCGCGTCTGCCGCCAACAATGCGTTGGCCAGTACCCTGGCGCATTTTGTCGAGCATCACCAGCAGGTCGAACTTTGCGTCACCTCGGGCTATAGCCAGGAACTGATCGCGAAGGTCCTGAACGGCATGCTGGATTTCGCGGTCATCAACCAAAGCTTCCAGTATGAGCACCTGATCGGCCACGACATCTTCGATGAGGAATTACTGGTCGCCACCGGTGCAGCCATTCGCCTCAGCGGAGCGCTGCCATTGCCGTTGACCAGTCTGGCGGGGTTCAAACTGGTGCTGCCCTCGCGTCGTCACGGGTTGCGCAGGGTGATCGACCAACACCTTGCCGCCCAAGGCGTTGAAGTCACCCCGCAGTTGGAGGTGGATGATCTGGCGGTCATCGAGGACTTCTTGCGTCGCAGCGACTGGGTCAGCGTGCTGCCGGCAACCGTCCTGCATCGCGGATTGCACGAAGGCGCGTTGCGCGCCTATCCGCTGGCCGCACCCGGGATCAGCCGGCGCATGGTGTGTGTGCACGACGCGCGTCGACCACTGACCCCGGCGGCAATGCTGTTCATCGAGATGATCGGCAAAACCATGACCACCGCGCTCGACACCATCCATTTCTTCAAAGAAGGTCCGATAGAGGAGGGCGACCATGGGCGCTCCGGGAAGTAGCCGGCCGCAGCGGCTGATCGTAGGAATTTCCGGTGCCTCTGGCGCCGTTTATGGCGTGCGTCTGCTGGAGCTGTTGCGCGACACGCCGATTGAAACCCATCTGGTGGTCAGCAAGTCAGCGCTGATTACTTTGGCCCATGAGACCGAGATGTCCTGGTCTCGGCTCAAAACCCTTGCTGACGTCAGCTACGTCAATCAGGACATCGGCGCGGCCATTGCCAGCGGCTCGTTCAAGACCATGGGCATGATCATCGCGCCATGTTCGATACGCAGCTTGTCGGAGATCGCCAGCGGCGTGACCTCGACACTGCTGACCCGCGCCGCCGACGTGGTGCTCAAGGAGCGCCGGCGCCTGGTGTTGATGGTTCGCGAGACGCCATTGCACCGCAATCACCTGCGCAGCATGACCGAGTTATCTGAACTCGGCGCAGTGATCGCTCCGCCAGTGCCAGCGTTCTATGCCAGGCCGACCAGCCTGGAAGACATGGTCGATCACACTGTAGGAAGGGTGCTGGACATGTTCGATATCGAACTGGGGGTCGTGCGTCGCTGGCGCGAACTGCCGGAGCGCGTAGCAACGCTGGATGAGGTGGCCCATGATTGAGTCACGCTCGGTGCATTCAGGCGGGGAGGCGCTCCAGGAATTCGCAGATCAGCTGCAAGGTCCGCTCGGTTGCTTCGGTCTGGGGAAAGTGCCGGCAGTTATCCAGCAACACACAACGGCACGGCCCAGGCACCTGTCGCTCGATGACCAGCAGTTGCTCGGGTGTGGCGTAGTGGTCTTCGCGACCCTGAATGACCAGCAGCGGCTTTTCGATACAAGCCAACTGCGCTTCGAGATCGACCAGGGAAAAGTCCGGGTGCAACCAACTGTCGCTCCAACCGTGAAAAGCGCCGTCGACATTGGTCCCGTGGTGGCGTGCCAGGCGTTCGCGCAATTCGCCCTGGTGCCAGACCTCAGTGGTGTGGCGAATACCATCGAGGCTCTGCGCCTCGACAATCACGTGAGGCGCCAGTGCGATGCTGCCCAACACGCGCGGATCGTTGGCGGCGGCATAGGCGAGGACAATGGATGCACCGTCACTGTGACCGAGCAAGACCACTTGCGGCAGTTGCAAGGCATCGAGCAATTGCCGCAGTTCACGAGGGCCATCGCTGCTCAGGTAGTCCAGCGGACGCGGCAGGGTCACCGGGCTCGATTGCCCATAACCCTGACGGCTGTAAGTGACCACACCGCAACCGCTCGCCTGGGCCAGGCGCAGGGGAAAGTCTTTCCATTGGCTGGCGCTGCCCAGGCCTTCGTGCAACAGCACCAGCGTCGGTCGCGATGGGTCAGCCCCAGGCAGTTGGCGATATTCCAGCTGCACCGGCCCAAGTTGCAAAAATTGTTGTGGCGACATGTTGAACCAACAATTGAACAGGATTGCTCGCAGGTTACCGTAAACGTAACCCTGCATGCAGCACCACGCATTACTTGAGGTACTGAAAACATGCGCCATCTCGATGTTCAGGTGATCGACCAGGCACTGCAATGGGCGCGGTCCGGACAGTCCCAGTGGCTGTGCACGGTGCTCTCCACCTATGGCTCGGCGCCGCGTGCGCCGGGTGCGATGCTGGTGACCAATGGTGCAGGTGAACACGTCGGCTCGCTGTCGGGTGGCTGCGTCGAAGAGGAGTTTCTCGAAAGCCTGTCGCGTGGTGAATTACGCGAACCGGCGCAGATCGTCAGTTATGGCGACAGCGTCGAGCAACGCCACCGTCTACGATTGCCCTGTGGGGGTGTGCTGATCGTGCTGGTCGAGCACCGTGCTGCCAGTCTCGAATGGATCGCACACCTGGAGAGTCTGCAAGCGGCGTTACTGGGGCAGCGCCGCCTGCTGCGTCACGTCGAGTTGAGCAGCGGTGCCTTGCGCCTGGACCCGGACACCGGACACGGCAGCGAACGGGTACAAGTCGTCGACGAAAGGGTGCGCATCAGCGTTGGCCCTGCATTACGACTGATTCTGGCAGGGCTCTCGCCGGTCGCTGAAGTTTGCGCCAGTTTTGCCCGCGCCATCGGCTGCGAAGTCATCGCCTGCGACCCCCGGGAAGAGATGCTGCATGTCCAGCTCGAAGGCGTGGAGATGCAGCGCGTGCTGCCCTCGATGTTCATTGCAGCGGGAGGTTGCCACGCGGCGACCGCGGTGGTGGCGCTGACCCACGATCCGCGAATCGATGATCTGGCGCTGATGGAAGCGGTCCACACCCCGGCGTTCTACATTGGCGCCATGGGGTCCCAGGCAACCTCCGCCAAGCGCGCCGAGCGGCTCAAGCGCATCGGTGGTCTGACGGATGAACAGATCGCCCGTTTGCACATGCCCATCGGGCTCGATCTGGGCAGCAAGGCCCCGGCGGAAATTGCCCTGGCGGTGGTGGCCGATATCCTGCGCGTTTATCACGGCAAAGAACGCCGTGCCTTGTAGGGCGGTTTTTCCGACGAACGAGGGGGCTGCGAAAGTCGAGGTAGACGCTTGGTCATTCGCGCGCGATAGTGGCCAGCCAAGTGTTGCTGAACCATGGACCGATCGACGGGCTTGAGAAATAGATAGACGCCCTGATGAAATGCATTGAGGCCGATAACAATATCGCTTCAAGCGAGCGGAGGAATCTGATGTCGATAGCCCAACGGGTTTTCCACGGCAGGTTTGGCCGGGTCGCCTTGCTGAATATGGATCATTCGCTGGTCACCCATACCCATTCCGAATGCCATGTGCTGGTCAAAGTGTCTGGCGAGGACACTTACTTCAACGTCAACGGTCGGCGGGTTCCGCTCAGTGATCGCACGGCGGTGCTGGTCAACGCATGGGAGCCGCATTTCTATGATCCGCAGCCGGGTGCCGGTGCTACCGTCATCCTGGCGCTCTACATCGAGCCCGCCTGGCTGGCCACTGCCCAGCAGTCGCTGGCGCTGAGCGGTCGGCCGGACTTTTTTGCCCAGCCGTGCATTGAGCTGTCGAGCCGTAATCGCACCCTGGCCGACATCCTGGTCGCCGAAGCGCATGGTTGCGGGATCGTGCCGAAAGAGCGCATGGAATTCATGCTGTTCGATTTCCTGATCGAACTGATCGAGGACTTTTCCAGCTGGCGGCATTTGTCGCAACTGGGGGCGCCGAGCTCAGGTGAATTCCGGGACGCGCGCGTGCGCCGTGGCATCGCCTGGCTGCTTGAGCACCTCGATGATCCGAACCCGATCGACAACGCCGCACGGGCGTGTGGTCTGTCGCGGGCGCACTTCTTTGCGCTGTTCAAGAAAGATACTGGCATGACGCCGACCCTTTTGCTTAACGACGCGCGCATGCGCCGGGCTTTTGCCTGGCTTGAGCGTGAGCGCAGTGGAACATTGGGCCTGTTGTCGGAGAACCTCGGGTTCTCCGAGCAAGGTCATTTCACACGGTTTTTCCGTCAGCATATTGGTGCTTCTCCCAGCCAGTATCGGCGTGTAGTGGATTGTTACGCGCCGGTTTGAACCGGGAGGAGGGTGGTGGGTATTTTGGGTAATAATTCCCGGTGTTGAAGTTGGGTTTGAATATTGAGGGTTAGTAGCTTGGATAGTTGCAGGCGTTATTGGGTCTGCCACTCATTCGGGAAGTCATCAATCTCATTTATGTGTACTTCACGCTTCAACTCAAATTTTATTCTGAGAGTTCTCAGCTTTCAGTTCGCTGAGTTCAAATTGAATTTGTAATGGGTCGCCAGGAAATTCTTCGCGGGCAAGTTCGGCTCTCCTTTCCTTTGTGATGCGCTCTTGTGTCCTGAAATAAGTAGCCGATTGTTCGAGGTCGATGAGGCGCTAAATAGAATGCTGTCAATTTCCCGCCATCATCCATCCTCTCACACCATGATGTTCACTCAGCTCTTTCATGACTCGGGCCGCGTCCTGCTTCTGTTTATACGGGCCGATGACTACAAAGTTGTTTTCTTTACGCGCTACCGGCAACTCCAGCTGTTGAATGGCTTCCTTGGCGCGATGTCGGCTGGGTGTGTTCAACGCAATTTCAATCACCCACAGGCCGGATGAAGTCGTGGCCAAAGCAGGTTTTCCAGCGTGGGAAATATAGCCGCCGCACGTCAAACACGGGCGTTCCAGCGTGATCAGCGATCCTGGCACGGTGCGAAAGACATGCCATTGCGGGTCAAAGGTTTTTTTGCGGGCGAAGAGTGCCAGGAGCAGGCCGGTAAACGTAATCAGGCCGCTGAGCACAATCGTCCATTTGTGAGACGGTGTGGGCAATGAAGGCAGCGTGAGTACGGGTGATTCGGCTGGTTTTTCGAACAACGGCTGTAAGGCGTCAGCCTCCGTTGAATCGGGTATATCGAATCCGTTTTTCGCAATGGGAGCGAGTTCATCGAACTGTTTTGTACTGAGCTCTTCCGCCACTTTATGACTGGTTTCATCGAGTAGCTGTTCGAGCTTTGTCACTTTTTGCTGGATGTATGAATTGTCGACGTTATTTTGACAAGTGGGTCCTGTGGACGGGTAGGTCCATAGGAGTACTGATAGTTGTCCAAAAACGCCAGTTACCAGGAAGCCCAAGCCAAGCTTTCGCACGGCACTCTCTCCACATCAGGTGAATAGTAAGTTTTCCCATTTGTTTCTGATGAAACAGGGTTCTATTGCCGGTCCTGGATAATTAAGTTCTTGAGCGCGTCAGTGTGCCCAAGCGCCAAAGTCATTTGGCTGCTTGTTGTTGTTTTAAAGTATATCGGGCTTGCACTTTATAGACTGTTGCTTAACGAAAAACGGCTCAGAGGGTCGAAAATAAACCGTATCAGATGGATGTCAGGGTGATCCATTAAAACACTTGTTTTTAAGATGAAGTTCGTGACCAAAGCTCCTGCTCTCGGCCACCTTTATCTCGACGCCAGCGGCAAGTAACGCTTCTCGAGATTAATCTGCTCCCGGCCGATTTCTGCCCAGGATCACAGCGTCATATGGGGCGAAAACCAGCGCCCTGGGCCGGCAGGGCCCAGGGCAGGATGACTGCCTGGCATTCACAAAACCGGTCAATGCTGCAGGCAAGTCGAGGGCTTAGTTAACGATCACTTCGTCCAGTGCTTGCTCGAGGATATTGACCGTGCGCTCGATATTGTTCAGCTTTTCGAGCCCGAACAGACCGATGCGGAAGGTCTGGAAGTCGGCCGGCTCGTCGCATTGCAACGGCACTCCGGCGGCGATCTGCAGGCCGTGGTTGGCAAATTTCCTGCCGCTCTTGATGTCGGCATCATCGGTGTAGCTCACCACGACGCCAGGGGCCTGGAAGCCGGCTGCGGCCACGCTCTTGATGCCTTTGCCGGTCAGCATGGCGCGCACCCGATCGCCCAGCGCCTGTTGTTCGTCGCGGACCTTGTCGAAACCGTAGGCTTGCGTCTCTTTCATCACTTCGTTGAATCGCGCCAGGGAGTCGCAGGGCATGGTTGCATGGTAGGCATGTCCGCCCTGTTCGTAGGCCTGCATGATCTGCAGCCACTTTTTCAGGTCGCAGGCGAAGCTGCTGCTTTGCGTTTGCTCGATCCGCTCGAGGGCCAGGGAACTGAACATCACCAGGGCGCAGCAAGGGGAGGCGCTCCAGCCTTTTTGCGGTGCGCTGATCAGCAGGTCGACGGCGCATTTGTGCATATCGACCCAAAGCGTGCCAGAGGCGATGCAGTCCAGCACGAACAGGCCACCCACCGCGTGCACGGCGTCGCCGATGGCCCGCAGGTAGTCGTCGGGCAGGATAATCCCGGATGAGGTTTCAACGTGTGGGGCGAAGACAATTTGCGGCTTTTGCGCCGCAATGGCTGCCAGCACTTCGTCCAGAGGGGGTGGGGCGTAGGCAGCCTGGCGACCCGTCTCGACCGGTCGGGCTTTGAGCACCGTGGTGGCTGCCGGGATGTTGCCCATCTCGAGGATCTGGCTCCAGCGATAACTGAACCAGCCATTGCGTATCACCAGGCACTGCTGGTCGGTGGCAAACTGTCGCGCCACCGCCTCCATGCCGAATGTGCCGCTGCCCGGGACCACCGCAACAGCCTGGGCGTTGTAGACCTGTTTCAGGGTCTTGGAAATGTTCTTCATCACGCCTTGAAACGACTGCGACATGTGGTTGAGCGAGCGGTCGGTGTAGACCACTGAGTACTCGACCAGCCCCTCAGGATCGATACTGGGATATAGCTTTGACATGGAGTGACTCCTTTGGCAGAGATGTCATTGGTATCGACCCTGCCCTAAGCCTTGGCAAATGACAAGATTGCCGGGGATTGAATGGCGAGTTCTGTCGATCGGCAGGCATCAACCCATAGCTGTCAGGCTGACACCACTCACAGGCATTCGCGACTAGAATTTCACTTTCGACGCTTCTAAAGCCAGGTCAGATTTCCACCGTGCAGCGACAGGTCTCGAGCGTTGCTTCGGACTATGGGAAACATCTATGACAAACCCGCAAGATAAAGCCGAATCCGACGAGGATCTAGGTCAGATGGTGATAGGGCGAGGGCCCTGTACCTATCTGTTGCTGCTCCTACTAGGATTGATCCTCCTGTTTCCGTTTCTTGAGGACGGTATAGTTGCTCGTACGATGCTCGGCACTCTGTTTTCAATCGTGCTGCTCGTGGGCGCTTTCGCCACCAGGCAGACGCGGCGGGGGTTCATCCTCAAACTGGGCCTGGCGTTGCTTGGGGTTGGTCTTCAATGGTCGGCGTTGTGGGCTGCAAGTGTCGCGATTCTTTTCGTTGCCGGGATAGTGTTTGCGGCGTCTCTTGCCGTCTCGTTCACCGGAGTGCTTCGCTATATCCTCAAGCGCGGACCCATTACAGCCGACAAGCTGCATGGCGCGCTGGCGGGTTACATCATGCTGGCCTTCGTCTGGTCCTTCGTCTATGCCCTGGTCGAGATCTCCAGCGCTGGCTCATTCGGCCCTGCGCACCTCGACTTCGAACAGCCCGGCACTTTTTTCAAACTGATCTATTTCAGCCTCACGACGCTCACGACCACAGGTTTCGGAGATGTGCTCCCGTTGACCAACCACGCCCGCTCACTGGTGATGGTCGAAGAATTTTCAGGGGTCTTCTACGTTGGCGTGGTGATAGCGCGGCTTGCCGGTCTCTATCCGTCGAACCAGACCCATTGACTGGCGCTTTCCCTGGGTGAGCCTGGCCTGGTCAGGGATAGACGACAGCACAAGGCGTGTAATCCACCAAGCCCGTGAGAGCGTTAGGTCTATTACAGCCAGGCCCAAAGAGGAGACCGCCATGACCGTAGTCAATCGCCTCAGGTATTTGCGCGTGGTGCTGGTTTTGTCCGGCCTCGCGTGCCTTGCTCTCTACCCACTTATGTTGTTCTGGCCATCCGGCTGGGCCTGGCACGTCGGTCACTCGGACTACCCGATGATGGTCGTTGGCATCTACGCCACACTTGGCGTGTTCTTGATCCTGGCCGCGCGTGACCCATTAGCCAATCTGAGCCTGATCTGGTTCACCGTATGGTCCAGCGCCGTACATGGAGCAATCATGGCCGTCCAGGCGGTCACCCAGCCAGGACAAATGGGGCACTTGGCAGGTGACGTGCCGGCGCTCTTCATCGTGGCGCTTGCCTTGGCCATCTTGACGCCCCGCTCATGACAAACGCCCGGGGAATGCCCGGGCGTTTTATTCTCCAGAGTCTGCTTGCGTGTCAGTTGACCACGAAGCCTGCCCCTACCGGATCGTTGCGCTCGATCACCCAGCGCGAGGTGCCCAGGATACTGGCCGTGCCCTTGACGGTCGGGCGTACCGCGCGCGTGCCGTTGAGGTCGACTTCGCCCAGCAGGCAACCTTCGAACGTGCCGCTGCCCAACAGTCCTTCGGACAGAATGGGTTGGTTCAGGCCGAGTTTTCCACGGGCTTCAAACATCGCCATCATCGCACTGGTGCCCGTGCCCCCGGGGGAGCGGTCGAGTTGACCGGCGCTGAAGACGTGGACGTTTTTGTAGAAGGCGCCTTCGATGGTTGCCGGGTGCCAGAACGTGATGAAGTTGAGGTCGTTGATGTGGGCCTCGGTGGGGTGCTGGATCTTCAGCTGCTTGTTGATCTGGTCGCGGGCCAGCAGGCCAAGGCGCGACAGTTCGCTGCCGTTGTCGGGACTGATGCGCAAGTCGCAGTGGCTCAGGTCGACGATGCCGAAGTAGTTGCCGCCCCAGACCAAATCCGCCTTGAGGTCGCCATAGCCGGGCAGATGGATCGGGATGTCCTGGGCGGCGACGTAGGCCGGTACGTTTTCGAAGCGGGTCCAGAGCACGGTGTCGCCTTGCGACGCCACCTCGGCCACCACCAGGCCGGCGGTGGTTTCAAAGCGGATTTTGGTGATGCCGTTTTCACCCCGTGGCACCAGGCCCAGGGCGACCATCGCCATGCTCACGGCAATGGTGCCGTGGCCGCACATGTGCGAGTACACGCTGCCGTCCATGTAGATCAATCCGGCGTCGTACTCGCTACTCGAAGGCGGGGTGAGGAACACTCCGAACATGTCCTTGTGGCCGCGCGGTTCCTGCATCAATGCCTTGCGCAGCCAGTCATAGTTCTGCTCGAGGAACTTGCGCTTGGCCAGGATGCTGGAGCCGGCGGGGTAGGGAATGCCGCTGTGGACGATGCACAGTGGTTCGCCTTCGGTATGGGTGTAGATGACATCGAACGTGTCTTGCATGCGCATGACGAAACTCCTGGCTTACGGGATGTATGGGGGAGGGTTATTTGCGTTCAGACAAAAGGTCGAGACCGATGCACAGGTCCAGAATGATCACGGCGACAACGACGACGAGGATGGTGGCCCCGGAGGCGGCGGCAATGGTCGGGTCGACGGTGTACTGCACGTAGTTGAAAAGCTTGACCGGGATGGTGTTGAGGTCCGGCGTGGTGTTGAAGATCGACAGTTCCACGTTGATCCATGACGAGATGAAGGCAAAGATCGATCCCGTTACCAGCCCCGGCCGGATCTGTGGCAGCACCACTAGGAAGAAGGTGGCCCAGGGGGTGCCGCCCAGATCGCTCGAGGCTTCCTCCAAGGCGCGCTGCTCGGGCGTCAACATCGACAGCACCGAACGCAGGACGAAGGGCGAGACGATAATGGTGTGGCCGATCAGCAACGCGAGGAAGCTGCGGGTCAATCCGAAGTAGCCGCCGAACTGCAAGAGCGCCGCGCCAAGCACGATGTGCGGGAACACCAGCGGGGAAGTCAGGGCGGCGAGGATCGTGCCTTTGCCGGGAAAGTCGTAGCGAGCCATCGCCAGGGCCGCCGGAACGCTGAGCAGCACCGCGGCGAAGGTCGCCGCCAGGGCCAGCACGGTGCTGGTGGCAAAGGACGCCACATAGCTTGGGTCGCTGAGCATCTTGGCGTACCAGTCCAGCGTCCAGCCCTGGGGCGGGAATGCCAGGAATGATGTGGCGGTCACGGAGACGCCGAGAATGACGACCAGTGGCAGCAGCAGGTATCCCAGCACGGCCCAGGCCACCAGCCTGACCAGGAGTTGAGTGATCATGGGTTGTTCCCCCGGATATTCCCGACACGCCCGGCCAGCCCGACCATTACCAGGGTAAAGATCAGCAGTACCACGCTCAGCGCCCCGCCATAGTTGAAGTCGAAGACCGAACTGTATTGCTGGAAGATCAGCATCGAGAGCACAGAGATCCTTCCCCCGGAGAGCAGCGCCGGCGTGACGTAGGCGCTTGCCGCCAAGGTGAACACCATGATCGAGCCGGAAATGATGCCGGGCATGGTCAGCGGCAGCACCACATGGAAAAACGTCGCGCGGGGGCTGGCCCCCAGGTCCCCGGACGCCTGCTCAAAGGCCGGGTCCACTTGGGCCAGGGCATTGCCGGCCGCGAGCACGATGAAGGGCAGCAGGATGTACACCATGCCGATCAGGATCCCGAGTTCCGTGCCCAGGAAACGTATCGGCGTATCGATCAGTCCGGTTTCCAGCAGGCTCTGGTTGACCAGGCCCTTGCGCCCCAGCAGGACCATCCAGCCGAACGAGCGGACGATGTTGCTGGTGAACATCGGCACCACCAACAGGATGACGCAGGCTCGGCGCCAGGCACGCCACTTCACCACGCGCACCAGATACCAGGCCAACGGATAACCCAGCAGCAGCGAGATCAGAGTGGTCAGTGCGGCAATGCGAAACGTCACCAGAATCACATCCCAGTGATACTGGTCGCCCAGCACCCGAATGTAGTGATCCAGGGTGAACGTCTGATCCGCGCCCTGGGTCAGGCTGGCGACGATCACCACCGCGAAAGGTGCGAGAAAGAATGCCGTGAAAAACGCCAGGGCGGCGAAGAGCATCAACCACGGAGCGAGCGCCGTGCGTTTCATACCGGCTCTCCGATCAGGTGCAGGTGCTCGGGATTGAAGCCCAGGCGCACGGATTTTCCGGCAATCAGGTCGGCCCGAGGCAAGCCCATGGTGCGGGCCACGATGGGCTGCCCGTCGATCAAGGAGTGGACCAGGGTGTGGCTGCCGACGCTGACGACATCGGTCACTGTGCCGTGGATTTCATGGCAACCGGCCGTTGCCGGGGTCGATGCATCAAGCACCAGCACATGCTCGGGGCGCAGCACGGCCACTCCCCGTGGCAGCAGGTTTTTTTCCGTGCGTGAGATCGGTTCCTGCCGGATCGCCAGGCGAATCTCGCCGCTATCGCTGGCCTGATAGCCGATCAGGTTGGCCTCGCCGATGAAGTCCGCGACAAAGCGCGACGCGGGCTTGCTGTAGATCTCGCTGCTGTTTCCGACCTGTTCGATGCGTCCGGCATTCATCACCACGATGCGATCGGCGATGGTCATCGCTTCTTCCTGGTCGTGGGTGACAAAGATGAACGCGATACCCAGCTTGGCCTGAAGGTGCTTGAGTTCAAGCTGCATGCGTTTGCGCAGTTTCATGTCCAGCGCCGAAAGGGGCTCGTCGAGCAACAGCAGTTTCGGTTGGTTGACGATGGCGCGGGCCAGGGCCACGCGCTGCTGCTGTCCACCTGACATGCCACGGGGATAGCGGTCTTCCAGGGCTTCGAGGCCGACCATCGCCAAGGCTTCCCGGGCCTTGAGCCGTGACTCGCTGCGATTGACACCCTGGCGTCGCGGTCCGTAGGCAACGTTTTCCAGTACGGTCATGTGGGGAAACAGCGCATAGTTCTGGAACACGGTATTGAGCGGGCGACGGTAAGGCGGCAAACGACTCACATCCTGGCCGTCGATGGCGATGGTGCCGGAATCGGGCTGCATGAAACCGGCGATCGAGCGCAGCAAGGTGGTCTTGCCACAACCGCTGGGCCCGAGCAGGACGATGAACTCGCCTTGCTCGATGTTCAGGTGAATGTTGTCCAGCGCCTGGAACGACCCGAAGTGTTTACAGACGCTGTCGATGCTCAACAAAACTGACATTGCAGACCTCTTGAGCTAGTTGGCGGTGACTTTTCGGTTCCAGTCGTTGGTGACACTGGCGCGTTGCGCGTTGATCTGGCTCCAGTCGAACAGGCGCAGGCTATCGATCGAACCACCCGCGCCCCATGGCAGTTTGCGGGCCACCTCTTCAGCAACCTCGACACCTTTGACCGCCGGACCCAGGTACAGCTTGGCGGCGAGGCAGGACGCGGCTTCCTGGGTCAGCGCGGTGTTGATGAACTGTTCGCCGGCCTTGCTGTTTTTCGCCCCCTTGATCAGGTGCAGGCGCGCATCGGTGGCCCAGGCACCTTCCTTGGGAATGGTGAAACCGATGGGCGCGCCTTTGTCGATCAGGTCCCAGGCACCCACATTGAAATGCGCGCCGATGATGGCTTCGCCGCTCTGGAAGGCGTTGGTGGCGGCGCCCGAGCTGTCGAAGAACAGCGCGGTGTCCAGTGCGCCCAGCTTGGCGTAGACCTGCTCCAGGTTGGCGCGGTCGATGCCCCAGACATCCGCCATGAAAAACACGAACGGCACACCGGAAGAGTTGGCGGGCGAGGGCAGGGCGATGGCGCCGGCGTAGTCAGGCTTCCACAGGTCTTTCCAGCTGGCGGGCACCTCTTTGATTTCCTTGGTGTTGTAGGTCAGGCCCAGGGAATAGAAGCCGCTGCTGACAGCAAAGGTATGGCCATCTTGGGTGTATACGGCTTTTTCCTGCACGTTCTTGAGGTTCGTAATGGCCGCAGGATCAAGATCGGCGACAACCCCGGCGGCATAGGCCATTTCACTGATGCCGCCGTCCATCCAGGCTACATCGATGGTCGGGCTGGACTTCTGTTGCTGGAGTTTGGCCAGGGTGGTGGTCGAGGTGCCGACCTCGGGTGCAACGGCGATCCCGGTCGCTTGCGTGAAAGGTTCTGCAACACATTTGAGGAAGGCTTCACCCCAATTACCGCCATACAACGCAACGGTCAGCTTTTGCTGTTCAGCCAGGGCGGCCTGTGAGGATATGCAGCCGGTAACTAAAAGAGCGACGGTGATCTTCTTACCTGTCTTCAGTTTCATCGTGTGTCCTCTGGGGCGTTGTTGGACTTGTTCCCCTTGCCTGCATCTTGCTCGTATCGTTGAGGCGAGCGCTTGCACTTCGGGGTCTTAAAGTTGAATAGTTAGGTCATGCCAAAAATGACTCAGCTAAATCGAGATTGCCATCTGCCTGACGCCCTCGACCCCGGGGCGGGAAACCGTCCGCAGCTGTCGGTGGGGCTGGTCCTTCTGGATCAATTCACACTGGCGGCGTTTTCAGGGTTTATCGATGTGTTGCGCTTGTCCGCCGACCTGGGGGGTGGCAGCCGGCAGATCCATACGGCGTGGCGTGTGATGAGTGTCGACGGCTTGCCGCGCACCTCCAGTGCCGGGATCGCCCTGGAAGTGTCCTCGGGACTGGCGCAAGACTTGGACGCGTTCGACTACGTGGCTATCTGCGGTGGCAACGATTATCTCAACACCCATCTGCCGGCCCATTTTCGCGACTGGCTGCAGCGCGTAGCGAAGAGTCGTACGCGGTTGCTGGGCATCTGCACCGGCACGTTCGCCCTGGCGCAGGCGGGCGTGGTCGGCAATCGCTCGGTGTGCGTGCACTGGAATGTGCTGGATGCCTTTCGTGCACGATTTCCCAAGACCCCGGCGGCGGTGGATCACCTGTTCATCGATGAGGGCGACCTGATCACCTGCGCCGGTTCGACGGCAGCCATCGACCTGGGTTTGTACCTGGTGGCTCGGCATTGCGGACGGGAGAAAGCCCAGCAGGCGGTGCGGCACATGATGCTGCAGGGAATACGCCAGGGGCGGCAACCCCAGGCGCATTTCTATGCCAACCTGGCGGACATCAAGGATGAGCGCGTGCGCCAGGCTGCGCACTATATCGAGCAACGCATGGACAGCCTGCCCACCCTGGATGCCATTGCGCGTTATGTCGGGCTCGGGCGGCGCCAGCTGACGCGTGCGTTCCAGCAGGCGCTGGGGCTTTCACCCATGGAATTCCAACGCTCGCTGCGGGTCGAGTACGGTGCCTGGCTGTTGCTCAACAGCCAGAGCAGCATCACGCAGATCGCCATGGATTGTGGCTTCTCCGACGGTGCTCATTTCTCCCGTGAGTTTCGTGCGAGGTTTGGAGTATGTCCGCGGCAGTATCAGCGTCAGGAAGGGGCGGGCTGATTTAAGGGTGAAGCGTAAACCTCGCTCAAGACTGGGGCCACCGATCCTGAATTTCAAACCAGGACGCCTTGGACGCCACTTCGAGATGCCGCTGTTTTTCAGACGTGAAGCACGTGTCCAGGGTACCCAGCGCAATGGAGATCCAGTCAGCGTATTGGCTTTTTGACCAGAACAACGACGAGCCGCATTGGCTGCAAAACTGACGAAGTACGGAGTCGCAGGAGCTGTAGGTCGTGATTTGCCCTGCACCTTCGATGAGATGCAAATCGGCGCGGTGTCGACCGCGCCTGGCCGGTTACTGACTGAAAGACGTATTTATCGTTGTAGGAGCAGGCTCGCTCCCCCGAGGGCAGCCTTACCGCGCCATGGCACAGGTGCCAGGGACAGGGCAGAGGGGCAGGGGGTTGCCCGAGCGCTGCCCAACCCATTGATGTTATAAGCCAACTGCGTAAGAGGGTTACCGTTGGTGTTTGAGCGGAACACCGATTGCGGGGTAAGTTACCGTTGCTCGATTGGATTTGTTGTCGCTAGGGTCTTTAGCCGTCACACCGAAGGTATACCGTTGACCTGAGTCCAGGCCGGTAATAGCAAATTCTACCTCTTTCGTGGTGCCCAGATAATCGCCATCTTGATCGACATCATAAAAAACTTGTCCAGCACTGTCGTAAGACTCATCCCACTTCAGAGTCAAGGTAAGGTGCGAAGTTGACAGATTAGTCGGGTCAGTGGGTGCGGTAAAGTCATCAAAATCCACGGTGTGAGTAATCTTTTCAGAAAGATTAGACTGATCATCCATGGTTTGAACGGAGTAGACATGCGAGCAGCCCTGTTGAGGCGTTGTGTCGATATAGGGAGGCCGATCTTTTATGCCAAGTAGCTTTCCGTCTCTTTCTATTCGATAGCGGGGGGTCCCCCCATCGACACCTCCGCTATTCCAATACAAGGATACCCGATCAGACGACTGATCATAGGCTTCAAGAAAGGTAGGGGGGGTCGGCAGGTCCCTGGGAATAGTAAAAGTAAAATCGTTCCATTCCGATTGGGTCTCGAGCCTGAGCTTGCACTTGACCATTTGGCCCGGTTCGAGTGACTGAATGACTTTGTAAGCGGGTAAACTATGAGTCGTTTGTATCCCGTCAACGTCTACTAGAACTCTCTTCCCATCAGCATCCCAATTCAACTTGAATGATGTTTTGGTGACCTCGGTCTCCCAGATCGGAAATGTAGTACTTCTTGTTTTGATCGTAAGCGTGGGCCCGTTTTCGCTCCATTGATCATTGTGCCTCATCCCTGCAATATAAAATCTATACGTCGTATCAGGTTGCAATCCAGTTATGGTTGTCTCGCGTGCAGATGTTTTAAAAGGCCAGCCTGGGGCTCCATGAAACTGATATCGTTTGAATTCGTCAGCGCCTGGCCAGGCAACATGTATGGCATAAGGCTCTGCCCAGCTTTCGTGAAGAGTAAGTGCTGTCTCATCACTTTTTAAATCATTCGTGCAGCTGTTCATCTTCCACTCCTGAATAATTAAAAAGATAAAGTGATCGCAGTTATTTCGTTCACTTGAAATGCACGGGTATTCACGCACATGCCAGAAGAAAAATACACTATCAGATCTGATAGTGGTTTTATCGCGATGATTAAAGCAAAATAACAACGCCAAAATAAAGATATAAGAAGTTGTGCGACTCATTTCTCATTCAGACGGCCCGTATAACCGTTGACGCCCATCGCGAGCAGGCTCGCTCCCACAAGGGGCAGGCTGAAACCCACGGTGTCGTGGGCTCAGCTCAAGGCCAAAAAGGCAGCCTCAACGCTCCATGACATAGGTGCCAGGTGCGGGGCAGAGGGGCGGGTATTTGCGCGTGCCGAGTTTCTTCGGCGCCGGCCGGCTTTCGCCCGAGCGCTGGCCGATCCATTCGCGCCAATGCGGCCACCAGCTGCCTTGCTGGCGCTCACCGGCGTTCTGCAGCCAGGTTTCCGGGGTCTCGGCGGCGGCCGGTGCGGCGTAGTAGAACGACTTCGGGTTGCCCGGCGGGTTCACCAGGCTTTGCAGGTGACCGGCGTTGGACAGTACGTAGGTGGCGTCCTCGCCAAACAGCCGGGCAGTGCCGTAGCAGCCCTGCCAGGGCGTGATGTGGTCGGTGGTGCCGCCGATCACATAGGCGCCGACCTTCACCTGGGTCATGTCGATCGACTCGCTGGCAATCTCCAGGGTGCCCGGGTTGCTGTAGGGGTTCAGCTGGACCAGGTCGAGGTAGTCCGCGTGCAGTTGGGCGGGTAGTCGCGTGGTGTCGTTGTTCCAGGCCAGGATGTCGAAGGCCGGCGGCTTGTTGCCCAGCAGGTAGTTGTTGACCCAGTAGTTCCAGATCAGGTCGTTGGGCCGCATCCAGGCGAACATGCGGGCCATGCCCTGGCCGCTCAGCACGCCCTTGCGCCGGGAACTGGCCTTGGCCGCGCGCAGGGCGGACGCAGTGGTGAACAGTCCCAGGGTGGTGTCGTCCAGTGCCGAAGGCATGTCCAGTACGCACACGGCCCAGCTGGTGTTGGCCACCTTGTGGCCTTCGCCACGGGCCGCCAGCCAGCCCAGGTAAGCCGCCAGGGTGATGCCGCCCGAACAGGAGCCCCACATGTTCACGTCCGGGCTGCCGGTGATCTGGCGTGCCACGTCCACGGCCTGGTCGAGACACAGCGCGTACTCGGCCAAGCCCCAGTCGCGGTGCTCGCGGGTGGGGTTGCGCCAGCTGATGACGAAGAGTGTCACGCCGCTGTCCTGGATCCACTTGATCAGGCTTTTCTCCGGCGACAGGTCGATGGCGTAGTACTTGTTGATCTGCGGCGGCGACATCACCAAGGGTCGGGCATGGACATTTTCGGTGGTGGGGGCGAACTGCAGAAGCTCGAACATCTCGTTGCGAAACACCACTTGGCCCTTGGCCGTGGCGATGTTTTCGCCAACCGTGAACGGCGTGCTGTCGACCTGTCTTGGGAGCCCACGGTTGTTCAGCATGTCATCGCCGAACTGGCGGAGGCCCCTGGCCAGGCTCATGCCCCCGGTGTCCACCAGCTTGCGCAGTGCCGCCGGATTGGTCAGCGGCGAATTACTCGGTGCCACTGCATCGGCCAGCAGTTCCGCGACGAATCGGGCGCGGCTCTTTTCAAGTGGGGCAAGGTCGGTGGATTCGATGAAGCGGGTCAGCTCGCTTTGGCCGGCCAGGTAGCTTTGCAGCAGCGCGCGCAGGAAGACGTTGGATTGCCAGGCTGGATCGGCAAATCGCTTGTCCTTGGGATTCGGCGCGATGCTGGAATTGCCGCCGACGATGCCGCGCAGCTCCTTCAGGTAGCCACCCAGATGAGCGCCAGCCTTGAGCGGCGACAAGCCCACGGCCTTGAGCAGGTAACCGGCCGAGCTGGCCAGGTCCGCCGTGCGCACGCTGACCAGTGGATTGGCTGCCAGGGTCTGGTTGGAAGCCGTGCCGATCAGCTCCTGTTGCTGGGTGTCGCCCGGTAGATCGCCTTCCTTGCGGATGCGACGTTTACGGCCGGTTGCCGGGAGATGCTGGGTGGGGGTGGCGGAATCGCTCGTTCGGGTGGATCTGCTCATGTCGGCTCTCTTGTATCCGGGTGCTGACCCGGTTGTTATTTTGCTCCGACTCTAGGGTGTAGCAGGGGGCGGCCACCTCGCATTGCACGACAGCGAATTTTCATTTCATGACACGGGGAGCGCAGGCCGATGAGTTGAACGGTGAGCGCCTGCAGGTACGCATAGCGGAACTGGAAGTGGGTTTTACCCAGCGCGCTTGAAGCGCGCCGGTACTGATTTCAGGGTTGTGGGCAGCATGGTGTCTGCCCACGCCGCGTCAGAAGTCGAAGAACACCGTTTCCGCTTCGCCTTGAAGATGAATATCGAAGCGGTACGCCAGCTTGCCATCCACGGTGCAGCGCCTGGCGACCAGGGATTCGCGCCGATGGGGCTGTTCGATCAGGTTCAACACCGGATCCACGGCATTCGCCTCGGGCTCGTCGTCGAAATACAGGCGGGTCTGCAGGTGAATGTTGATGCCCCGGGCAAACAACGCCACGTTGATATGCGCAGCCATGGTAACGCCCGAGGCGTTTTTCAGCCTGCCGGGCTTGACGGTCTTGATCGTCCATTCACCGGCATCGGTGGTCGCGGTACGGCCAAAACAATTGAAGGGTTTTTCCAGGTCGAAAGCGCTGTCGTAGACGCCGTCGTGATTGGCCTGCCAGCATTCGAGGAAGGCGTCGCGAATCAAGTGGCCATTACCGTCATACACGTGGCCCACCACTAGAATATGCTCGCCTGGCGCGCCAGGCCTGGCCATCTCGTTCCAGATTTCCTGCTCGCGCGGCGCGTTGCCGGCGGCCTCCAGCGCCAGGCCGATGTGCACATAAGG
Organism: Pseudomonas sp. V98_8; assembly: GCF_029967975.1. NCBI lineage: Bacteria > Pseudomonadati > Pseudomonadota > Gammaproteobacteria > Pseudomonadales > Pseudomonadaceae > Pseudomonas > Pseudomonas sp. V98_8. The sequence goes on along the minus strand of NZ_JASCAE010000054.1, from coordinate 16,354 downwards.
GCCGGCGGTTTGCGACGGGGTTTCAGGCAGAAGTTGAACGGGCATTCGCAGGCCTCCTCAGCAGTTTTCGAAGTGGGTCTTGCGCTGGCCGCGCAGGACGATATCAAAACGATAAGCCAGGCAATCCATGGGATTGGCCATGCCCATGTCCAGGCGGGCGATCAAGCTCTGCACCGCGTCCGGGTTGGCGATCGACTTGACGATCGGGCACATCGGGATGAGCGGATCACCTTCGAAATACAGCTGGGTAATCAGGCGCGTGGCAATCGAGGGGCCACTGATGGAGACATGGATATGCGCGGGTCGCCAATCGTTGGGGCCGTTACGCCATGGGTAGGGGCCGGGCTTGACGGTGCGGAAACTGTAGTTGCCATCGCGGTCGGTCAACGCACGGCCAACGCCGCCGAAATTGGGGTCGAGGGGGGCCAGGTAACTGTCTTTCTTGTGCCGGTAACGACCACCGGCATTGGCTTGCCACATTTCCACCAGGGTGTGGGGAATCGGCTTGCCGTACTGATCGCAAACCCGGCCCGCGACGATGATGCGTTCGCCGATGGGCAGGCCGCCGTGATTGAAATTCAACAGCAGGTCGTTATCGTGGCGCCCCATCTGCAGATGGGAAAAATCCGGGCCGCTGGTTTCGGATACAGACTGGGGAATGCTCACCAGTGCCTGGCGAGGGGAGCGCAGGATCGAGGTCTTGTAATCAGGCGTCAGGGCCTTGGGATGCCAATTACGGTCACGAATGACGAAGCGGCTGTCGTGCGCATCAGACATGTCGTTTTTCCTATTGTTATGGTGGGACGGAGGCACTGCGTGGCAGCGACTGGTGGCCCAGTGTCGTCTTGTTCGGCCCAGCGCAACATTGAAAAAATCGACCTTATGCATATCCAGATGGTTATGGATACTGGCCTTCGCGATACTCCTGGCCGACCTCGCGCAGTGCCTCCACGCACCACTGCGCCGCCGGCGATACCGGTAACGCGGGATTGGTGCACAGCCCCACGGAGCCACCCGGCTCACGCATTCCCAGGTCCAGCTCGACCAACTCGCCCTGTCGCAAATCCTGCCTGACAGCGTCCAGAGGGGCGACCCAGATGGCCTGGCTGCATAGCACGTAGCGCCGACTCAGGGCCACCGACAAGGTCTCCAGGCGTTGGCGTGATGGTGTGATCCCGTGCTGGACGAACAGGCTGTCGGCGAACTTGCGGATCGTCGTCCCCGCCGACGGCAATACCAGCGGATAGTCTTCGAGGTTTTTCTGTCCCGACGGATCGGTAAGCACTGGATGGCCGCTGCGGACCACCAGGGTCATGGATTCGCTGTACAAGTGCTCGAACGCGAGCCCTTGTATCAGTGGGCTATCGGTCATCCGGCCCACCACCAGGTCCAGCTCACCGACCCGCAGTCGGGACAGCAAATAGGCACTTGGGCCAGTCACGACACTGACCACCAGCGCCGGGTGACGGTCGTGCAGGCGGCAGACTACTTCCGGTACCAACAGGCTTTCGACCGTGGAGAGCACGCCGAGCTGTACGGTAATGGGCTCATGCGCGCCCGAGCGTAAACTGTTGACCCCGTCGCGCAGCGCTTGCACGCTCGGCCCTGCGTATCGCAGGAAGGCCACGCCGGCCTCGGTCAGCGTGGAGCCCTTTTTACCCCGTTCAAACAGCCTGGCATCGAGCAGGGTTTCCAGTTCCTTCAAGGTTTTGGAAAGCGCTGGCTGGCTGATCGCCAATTTGTCGCAGGCACGTGCCAGGCTGCCCTGGCGCGCCACCTCGAGAAAACACAGCAGATGCCGGAATTTGATTCGGTTATCGATGTTCAAGCGGGGGGGCTCTGCTTTTAGGGTTTGGCCTCTATTATTGTTGGATTTGCAGTGGTTGTGTGGTTGTCCCGGCCATTTTTTGGGGGGCATATCCATTGCTGCGGTAACGGCGGCTTATGGTTTCGCCCTTACGGCGAGTCACTTGTAGGAGCGAGCATGCTCGCGATGGACGTCAACGATAGCGCGCCTGTCTGGATGAGCACGTTGTCAGGACGTTCATCGCGAACAGGCTCGCTCCTACAATTGGATCGGGGGCAAATCTGCGATCAGGCCACAGCCCGCACACCTGCGCCTTTCCCCTCCGCCTGCACATCATGCAGGGAAATCCGTGACGTCTCCGGCAAGGCCAGCCCACCCGCCAGCGCCAGCAATGCAATCGCAATCAGGTAGAACGCCGGCGACAAATTGCTGCCAGTGGTGCTGATCAGCCACGTCGCCACCAACGGGGCCGTCCCGCCGAAAATCGTATACGCCATGTTGTACGTGATGGCCGAGGCGGTGTAGCGAGTTCGGGTGGGGAAGGTTTCCGAGAGCAAGGCCGCGGTGACCACGCCACACAACACCGCGCCAACGGCCAGGAGCATGACGCCTGCGACCGACGCTGCGAACGAGCCGGAGCTGGCCATCAGGAACGATGGATACACGGCCACGATCAATAAGGCGCACGCCGTCATCACCGTCATCCGGCGCCCGACCCGGTCCGAATACAGTCCGGCCAACGGGCAGATTGCCGCCGCGAACAGCAAGGCAATCAGTGACACCAGCAATGCTGTGGCGCGACTCAAGCCACCGGCGACTTGCAGGTAGGTCGCGAAGTAGGTGGTGAACATATAGAACGACAGCGCCGTGAGCGACACGAAGGCGCCCAGGCAGCAGATGGCCGCGCCATGGTTGCGCAAGGTTTCCTTGAGTGGGGAATGGGCGACCGCATGTTCCTGGGTCACCGCCTGGAATGCCGGTGTCTCATCGAGCTTCCAGCGCAGGTAAAGACCCACCAGGCCCAGCGGTGCGGCAATCAGGAACGGCAGGCGCCAGCCCCAACTGCCCATCGCTTCAGCCGATAACGATGCCTCGAGCGCGTAGGCCACCACGGCGGCGGCGGCGAAGGCGGAAAATGTCGACACTGGAATGAAGCTGCCGTACCAAGCGCGTTTATCACTCGGCGCATGCTCCATCAGGTAAGCACAGGCACCTGCGTATTCCCCGCCGGCGGAGAAACCCTGGGCGCAACGGATCAGCGAAAGAAGGATCGGCGCCGTGACCCCGATGGCGGCATAAGTGGGCAACACACCGATCAAGGTCGTCGCACCGGCCATCAGCAGAATCGTCATCGCCAGGGTGCGCTTGCGGCCGATCCGGTCACCCAGCATGCCGAAGAAAATCCCCCCAAGGGGCCGGAACGCAAACGCCACGGCGAATACCGCAAAGGTCTTGAGCAGCGCGGCACTGGCATCGCCGCTGGGGAAAAACTGCTGGGCGATGGTCGTGGCCAGGAAGCCGTAGACGGCGAAGTCGAACCACTCCACGAAATTGCCGATGCCGGCAGCCACGATCACTCTTCTCAGTGTTTTCGGGCTGACTTGTTCCGTTGTTGTGCTCGTCATGCTTGACCTCGACAGTTCGTCAGTAAGCTATCGATTATCGAGGCAGGCGCTGAAGCTGTTCACTTCAAAAGTGTCATCCACGTAGTCAGTACCGACTTCGCCCGGATCAAATGTTCGAAAGGTTGGGCATCGCTGTTTGAGATCAATGGATCCATTAATGTGCATTAATCCTTAAATAGCTTGACTATAGTCAGTTTTATTCGCTTCAATGGATCCATAACAACAAGCCTGTCCCGGAGATCCCATGTATCCCAAAAACACCTGGTACGTCGCCTGCACCCCCGACGAGATTGCTTCCAAGCCCCTGGGGCGGCAAATATGCGGTGAGAAAATCGTCTTCTATCGCGGTCATGAAGGGCGCGTTGCTGCCGTCGAGGATTTTTGCCCCCATCGTGGCGCCCCTCTTTCGCTGGGCTACGTCGAGAATGGCAACCTGGTCTGTGGCTACCACGGCCTGGTGATGGGCTGTGACGGCAAGACTGTCGAAATGCCAGGCCAGCGCGTACGGGGCTTTCCGTGCAACAAGACTTACGCGGTGCAAGAGCGCTACGGTTTCATCTGGGTCTGGCCCGGGGAGCAGGACAAGGCTGATCCTGCGTTGATCCATCATCTGGAGTGGGCGGTCAGCGATGAGTGGGCCTACGGCGGCGGGCTGTTCCACATCAATTGCGACTATCGACTGATGATCGATAACCTGATGGACCTCACCCACGAAACCTACGTGCACGCCTCGAGCATCGGCCAGAAAGAGATCGATGAAGCGGCACCGGTCACCACCGTCCAGGGTGACGAGGTGGTCACTGCGCGGCACATGGAAAACATCATGGCGCCGCCGTTCTGGCGAATGGCCCTGCGTGGCAATAACCTGGCCGACGACGTGCCGGTAGACCGTTGGCAGATCTGCCGCTTCACTCCGCCCAGTCACGTCTTGATCGAGGTCGGCGTGGCCCACGCCGGCAAGGGGGGGTACGACGCCGAGCCGCAACACAAGGCCGCGAGCATCGTGGTCGACTTCATTACGCCGGAAACCGAGACGTCGATCTGGTACTTCTGGGGCATGGCGCGCAATTTCAATCCCCACGACGAAGCCTTGACCGCCACCATCCGCGAGGGCCAGGGCAAGATTTTCAGCGAAGACCTCGACATGCTCGAACAGCAGCAGAAAAACCTGCTGGCCAATCCCGAGCGCAACTTGCTCAAGCTCAATATCGATGCCGGTGGCGTGCAATCCAGGCGCGTGCTGGAACGCCTCATTGCTCGTGAGCGAGCGCCGGCTGCCGAGCTGATTGCCGCGGTCAAATAGCCAAGGGCAGCGCCCCTGGGCGCTACGCCAGTCCACCCCCATAGATCCTGTTCGCGGCCACTGCGGTGGCCGGTCTTGAAGGTGCGCCATGATTGAAGTCGTCGTGACATCCCGCAACAACGAAGCCCTGGATATCTGCAGCTACGAGTTGGCCTGCGCGCAAGGCGGGGCATTGCCCGGCTTCAGTGCCGGGGCCCATATCGACGTGCACCTGCCCGGCGGATTGATTCGTCAGTATTCGCTGTGCAATCACCCGCAAGAGCGCCATCGCTACCTGATCGGCGTGCTCAAGGATGTCGGCTCGCGCGGTGGTTCCCGGAGCCTGCATGAGCAAATCAACCGTGGCGATCGGCTGTTCATCAGTGAACCGCGCAACCTGTTTGCGCTGGTGGTCGAGGGGCGGCGCAGCCTGTTGTTCGCGGGGGGCATCGGCATCACCCCGATTCTGTGCATGGCCGAGGAACTGGCCCACAGCGGCGCCGATTTCGAGCTGCATTACTGTGCGCGTTCCAGTGAGCGTGCGGCTTTTGTCGAGCGACTCAAAGGCGCTTCCTTTGCCGATCGCGTGCATCTGCATTTCGATGAACAGGCCGATTCGCGCCTGGACGCCGCCAGGGTCCTGGCCAATCCGGGCCCTGACGTGCACCTGTATGTCTGCGGCCCGTCAGGTTTCATGCAGCACGTGCTCGACAGCGCCAGGGGCCAGGGCTGGAGCGAGGGGCAATTGCACCGTGAATACTTCGCCGCAGCGCCGGTGGACACCGCTGCCGATGGGGCATTCCAGGTCAAGCTGGGCAGTAGCGGGCAGGTGTTCGACATTCCGGCGGACAAGACGGTGGTCCAGGTGCTGGAGAGCCACGGTGTCGAGATTGCGCTTTCCTGTGAGCAGGGCATCTGCGGAACCTGCCTGACCCGTGTGCTCGAAGGGGTGCCCGATCACCGCGACCTGTTCCTGACCGAGGAAGAGCAGGCGGCCAATGACCAGTTCACGCCCTGCTGTTCGAGGGCTCGTTCGGCACTGTTGGTGCTGGATCTCTAAGCGAGCCGATCATTCGCCTCGCGAGATCACCTTCACCCGTTCGCCATGGCTGATTGCGCCGAAGACCTCGGCGTAACGCAGCGTCGCATTGGCGTGTTCACGCATGATGGCTTCGGCGCGTGCGCCCTGGCGACTGACCAGTGCGTCGAACACCGAGTGGTGTTGCATGTGCGCAAAGTTGAAGCGCCGGTATTCGCGGGCCATGTCTTGACGATCGATCGCCAGCGCCGACACTGAAGCGAAGGGGCGATGGTCGTTGCGCGCCAGAGCTTCGGCAATGGCCGGGTTGGCGCTGCTTTCGACGATGACCTGGTGAAAACGCATGTTGAGGTCATGGAACGCCTCAAGGTCTTCTTCTGTCACGTAGCCTTTGTCGAACAGTGCATCGCCTTGCACCAGGCATTCGCGCAGCGCCGCCTGGGCCTGTTCGCTCAAGCCGCGTTCGGCGCTCTGGCGCGCCGCCAGGCCCTCCAGCACCCCGCGCACCTCCACGGCACCGGCGATGTCGTCGGCACTGACCGAGCGTACCTGATAGCCCCGTCCGCCATGGCGCACCAGCAAGCCTTCCTGTTCAAGGGTCACGAAGGCCATGCGCACCGGCATCCGCGAGACGCCGAAACGTTCCGCCGTCGGAATCTCCATCAGCCGTTCGCCGGCTGCCAGTTCGCCCGAAGCGATCATTTTGCGCAGTGCGACCAGCACCATTTGACCCGGTTTGCTCATGCAGGCGACTTCCAGAGGTTGGTTCGCCATAGTAACGCAAGGAGGGGACGGATGCAGGGGCGACAAGCGCCCCTGGGGGGAGGGGTCAGAGGGACAGTGGGTAGCTGACGATCACGCGGGTCTGATCGAAATCACTGTTGAAACTGCGACGGTTGGTGGCGTTGTTGACCCGCACGCTAAGGTTTTTCAGTGGGCCACTTTGCAGGGTGTAGCTGACCTCGGTGTCGCGTTCCCATTCCTTGCCGTTGCTGCCGGCCTTGGTGGTGGCGTTCTCGCCGTGGCCGTAGCGGGTCATGAGCAATAGGCCGGGAATGCCGACGGCGACGAAGTTGTAGTCATAGCGCGCCTGCCAGGAACGCTCATCGGCGTTACTGAAGTTGCCATTGAACATGTCATTGCCCAGGGTGCGGCCACTGCTGCCATACACGGACATCCAGGCGGTATCGCCGCTGACCTTTTGCAGCCCCAGGTACAGGGTATGGCCACCCAGGTTGGCCGAGAACAGCCCGTAGGCGGTATGGCTTTGCACGTTACCGATAAGGGCGCTGCCATCGTCCTTGTCGATGAAATAGCCCAGGTTCGCGCCGAGGGTCCAGTCACCGAACTTCTGCTTATGCAGCAGGTTCAGGTAGCTTTGCTGGTAGATGTCTTCGAGTTGCGAATGCCAGGCGCCGATCAGGGTCTGTTGTTCGTTGAAGCGGTATTCGGCGCCGGCATAGTTGAAACCGTCCGACATGACGGTAGGTGCCGCCCAGGCTGAAAGGTCCTGCATGTTCGACGAATTGCGCAGGCTCACGGCGGTGTATCGACCTGCCTGCAGGTTCAGGCCAGGGAGCTCGCGGGACACCAGCATGCTGCCCTGGAAGGTCTGTGGCAGCAGGCGACCGTCATCGTAGCGCAGCAGCGGAACGTCGGGCATCAGTTCGCCCAGCATCAGCTCCGTCTCGGACAAACGCATCTTTGCCGCCACCCCGGCGCGCCCGTAGTTGTCGGCGGAGTGACCATCGTCGTGCACCGGCAGCAGCTCCGAACCGCTGCGCTTAGGGCCGCTGTCGAGCTTGACGCCAAGCATCGCGATACCGTCCAGGCCAAAGCCGATAACGCCAGGGGTGTAGCCTGAACTGAACTTGAGGATCGCACCCTGGGCCCATTCATCGATCTTGCTCTTGCTGGCGCCGGGATCGTTGAAGTCACGATTGAAGTAGTAATTTCGCAGCGTCAGGCTGGTCTTGGCATCTTCGAAAAAGCCGCCGCTTTCGGCTTGTGCCGCAGGTAAAAAGGCAAGCGCCATTGCACCGCCGAGCAAAGCCCGGGGAGGGAGAGAAAGGTAAGTCATTATTGTTATTTTCCTGGAGGTGTAGTCGGCAGCGAGGGCAGGGCCTCGCTACCTCTTTTTTGTATCGGCTCAGGCCTGGCTGAGTGCGCTGCCCGGTTGCGCCTGGACCTTGGGCCGCAGTTGCAGCAACACGACGGCGGCCATCACGAACACCACGGCAAACACCCCATACAGGTGAAGTGGCTGCCAACCGCTGTCGAGCAACAGGCCGGCCACAGTCGGCGAAAGGATGGCGCCGATGCGGCCGATACCGATGCCCCAACCGACCCCTGTGGTTCGCACCGAAGCGTCGTAGACAATCGGTGACAGTGCGTACAAACCTGCCACGCAACCGTTGGAGAACAGCCCGATCAACAGACCCAGGCCGAGTGCCATCGATACCGATGAAGCGGAGCCGACGAACAGCACCAAAAGCCCTGCGGTGATCAGCATGAACAGCGACAGCACCCGGGTTAGCCGCCAGCGCGAGGCCAGGCCGCCAATCAGCGCGGCGCCGAAGATGCCGCCGACGCTCAGCAGCACGCCGCCGCTGATGCCTTGTTGTGCCGACAGTCCTGCCGAGACCAGCAGCTTCGGCGTCCAGCTCATCACGAAGTAGAAGCCGAACATCACCAGGAAGAACAACAGCCAAATCAGCAGGGTGGTGCGCCGTGAATCAGGCGAGAGCAGTTGCGCCAGGCGCCCTCTGCCTGAAATCGGCGCAGAGTGGGCGGCCGGCAGTTCGCGCAATGCGGGCTGGCCGAGGCGAGCGGCCAGTCGGTTGATGCGCACCAACGCGTTTGCCGGGCGGCGGGCGATCAGGAAGTCCAGCGATTCTGGCAAGTACAGCAGCACCAGGGGAATCACCGCCAGGGTCACGGCGCCCCCGAACAGGAACACCGAACGCCAGCCAAAGTGCGTCAGCAACCACACCGACAACAGCCCGCCCAAGGTCGCACCCAAGGCATACCCGGTCGATTGCAGGCTCACCGCCAGCCCGCGCCAGCGCTTGTTGGCGTATTCACTGGCAATCACGTTGCTGCTGGCCAGGATCCCGCCGATACCCAGGCCGGTCAAACCACGCAGCAGCGCCAGTTGCAGCGGCGTCTGGCTCAGGGCCGACAGCAGCATGCCAGCCCCCGAGAGCAGCAGGCACAGCAGAATCAGTGGCCGGCGACCATAGCGATCAGCCCATGGCGCGATGAACAGAGAACCTGCTGCCATGCCAAACAGTCCGGCGCTCAACAACAGCCCGATCTGCGCGCCGTTCAACGCCCATTCGGCGGACACGGAAGAGGCCGTGAAGGCCATCACCAGCACGTCGAACCCATCGATCATGTTCAGGACAATACAGATGCCCACCGCCAACCATTGGAAGCGCGCCATGGGACGTTCATCTACCACGCTCTTGAGATCGACACTCATGGCTGCCCCTCGAGAAGAGGCTGGGTAAAGGCAAAGCGAGAAAGGCACGCGTTGGTGGGTGCAAGCCGAAGCTTGAGCCCGATTGAGAAGTCATTCATCCCGACACCCTTGTTATTTTTATGAGCGGGCAGGCGCTGTACCTGACACCGTGCAGTGTCAGTCAATCAAGATATGGATCCATTGAAAAGTGGGTTTGACTGGATTTTTATCGATAGGTTTTTATTTTTTTAATAAATCACATAAAAATCAATGAGTTAGTTTGATTTATAAAGTGTTCGATTATCGGTCGTCTTCATTTGTTTTTATTAAGGGATCCATTGATGGCGGATGCGAGGCTGTCGGACGCAGAGCGTATCCGGCACAACAGCTATTTCTCCTGCGACTTCATTTCCGTTCTTATTTGCGTCTCAGGCCCGAAAAACTGATTGGGATCATCGGCCTTCTCCAGGTCAACCCAGGCTCGGCAAATGCAATGGGAGAATTGTTCCCGCACCTTTTCGGTGTCTTGCCAGTCCATGGGTGATGCCTGGGTTTTCTGTCCCTCGACTGTTTTATAGCAGACGCAATTGTCGAGTCGGGTGACGCCGTTATCGCTCTGGCAAGCAGTGGTAAGCAAAGAGATCGCGATGAGCATGACGATGCGTTTCATTGGCTCCTCTCCGAGGCTGTTGTGAAGGGGCGGACCTGAATGGACCGCCCCACAGTTAGAAGAAGCTTAGCTGTCATTTTCCATCGCTCCATCCACTGCCAGTCTTTGGTAGCGGCCCCTTTAACTCACGGATTTCGAGGAAGCTCTGGCGAGGCTACGCTGGCTCTCAGCGCCTTCGCTACCTGGGTTTGAATCTCGTAGGCAGGTGCCTCCACGGCGGAGTAGTCACGGGTGTAGCGAGTGGCAAACTCGCCGACGCCCCATTGCTGGTATTGCTGCACGTGCTTCAACTCGTGCGCCCATAGCGCGACGTTGTTCAGCGCATCGTCCTGACTGCGAAAGACGATGATGTCGACAAGGGTGACGGCATTGACATCGGGGTTCTGCAGCATGGTGTTCGCGGCGTTGAACTCTTCATCATCGCCGATCTTGTAGCGGGCCGAGTCGAGCACCTGTATGTCGTAGTAGGGTTCAAGCTGGGCGCGAATATTCAGCGGGATGGTTTGAACATTGCCGGTTGCCGCGGTGTTGCGCGATTGAACGATCCAGCTCTGTAATCCTGCGGCCGCTATCTGGTTCATGTTTTCGAAGAGTTCCCCGGTGTCCTCCCTGGAGCCTGGGGCACAAAAACAGGTGACTACACACACCTGGTACTGACCTTGGGGGCAGGCGAAAGCAGAAGACGAAGTGCCAACGCACAAGAGTGGAATCGCCAGGCGCAAGGCTTGACGTAGAAAGACGGCTGACAATGGGGACTCCCGCAGGCAGTTATTTGGGCAGGAGCATGCTGTCCTGCCACGGATTCGACCATTGTTACTGCGTTCGATTCCCCGTACCCACGGTTTTCAGACCACTACCCGCAAAAATACGAATGAGAACGCCTATCAAAAGCTATTGATACGGTATACCATGCGCCGCGAAATTATTGGCATGTATGCCGTCCCATTTGGCTATTCTCTCAAGGCTTCCTAGATGCGTCGTACCCTGCTGTCTATCTGTGTGCTTCAGGCATTCTCCACTTCCTCCTGGGCTGAGCCAGCGACAACCGCTGCAACCGGTCTGGAGTTGCAAGCGACGGACATCGTTGGCACAGCGGACCTTGAAACCGCCACGGGGCCAGTGGACGGCTATCGCGCCACCCGTTCTGCCAGCGCAACCCGTACCGACACGGCGATCCACGAAACCCCGCAGTCCATCAGCGTAGTACCCAGGGATGTCGTCGAGGACATCAGCGCCACAAGGCTGCAGGACGCGCTCGATTACGCCGGCGGCGTGGGACGGGCCAACAATTTCGGTGGCCAGGGGCTGACCACCTTCACCGTGCGTGGCTTTACCACCGGTGAGTTCTATCGCAACGGCTTCCCGATCAACCGTGGTTACCCGAACATGCCGGATGCGAACACCATCGAGCGGCTTGAAGTATTGCGCGGCCCGGCGACCACGCTTTACGGCCGGGGCGATCCCGGCGGTACGTTCAACGTGGTCTCCAAGCAACCGCTGGCCGAACGCACCGTCACGCTGGGCAGCCAGCTCGATGATCAGGGAATGAAGCGTGGCACCCTGGACGCCTCGGGCCCGCTCGACGAAGAGGGTCGCCTGGCCTATCGCCTGAACGTGGTGGGCGAGGGCGGCGATACCTTCCGCGATCACGTGGAAACCGAACGTTATGGCGTGACCCCCGTTATTTCGTGGCAGGCCAACGACGACACCAAGGTGATCTTCGAAGGTGATTTCATGCGCAACAATCACCCCCTGGATCGTGGCCTGACGCGCTATCCGAATCAGATTGGCACCGCGTCGCGCGACACGTTCTTCGGTGAAAAAGACGTTGGCAAGTTGCACAACGACAACAACATGGCCCAGTTGCGGTTCGAGCACTTCCTGAATGACGACTGGACATTGGGCGGTGGTTTCCAGTGGCTCGATGGCACCTTGCAGGGCAATGCCGTTGAAGCCAATGGCGTGGCGGCCGATGGACGCACCCTGGGGCGCAACTTCAACTACCGCAAGCTTGAGTGGACAGACAAGGACACCCAACTCAATCTCACCGGGCATTTCACCGCGCTCGGTTTCGATCACACCTTGCTGACTGGCGTCGAATACGAGGATTACGACTACAAGTCGATCATCCAGCGCTCCAGCGGTGCAGTGAGTGCCTACCCGATCGATATCTTCGATCCGGTGTATGGCCAGCCTCGCCCGGCCCTGACCCGTACGCCGACCGACGACAAGGAAAACCTCAAGACCTACGCCGCCTTCGTCCAGGATCAGGTGGCGTTGACCGAGCGCTTGAAGGTGTTGGCGGGCGCCCGTTTCGAGCGCTTCGAGCATGACTACGAAACCTTCGTGCCGGGTGGCAGGAGCTGGGAAGCGAGCGATAACGCGGTGACGCCACGTCTCGGCGTGCTGTATGACCTGACCGACACCGTGGCGGTGTACGCCAATACCGCGCGCTCATTCAAGCCCAATAGCGGCGCCAGCCGAGAGGGGGGTGGTTTTGACCCGGAGAAGGGCAAGTCCTATGAGATGGGCATCAAGTGGGAAGCGCTGGATCGCCAACTGAGTGTGGACGCGGCGATCTACCAGATTGAAAAACGCAATGTCCTGACCACCGACCCCGTGGACTCGACCTTCAGTGTGGCGGCCGGTGAAGTACGCAGCCGTGGCTTTGACCTGAACGTGGCTGGCAATGTCACCCCTGAATGGCGGGTGATTGGCGGCTATGCCTATGTCGACGCCGAGGTTACCCAGGACAACGTGATCGAGTCGGGCACCCGGTTGATGAATATTCCCAAGAACAGCTTAAGCCTGCTCAACGTCTACGAGTTCCAGGAGGGCGCGCTCGAGGGGCTGGGGCTGGGCACGGGGCTCAAGTACGTCGATGAGCGCGCAGGGCAGACGGCCAACACGGCGTTTTCGATGGGCAGCTACACCGTTGTCGATCTGCTGGGCTTCTACAAAATCAATGACAAGGTCCGGCTCAATCTCGATGTGAAGAACCTGTTCGACCGGGATTATGAAGAAGGCGCCTTTGGTAACGTCTATGCCTACCCGGGTGCGCCGAGGACGGTTCAGGTCGGTATTTCCTACACCTTGTAGCTCGATGGGATGTAGCTGTTCACTCATTCGCCCGCCGCGTCGCAGGGCGAGTGAGTGAATGGCTCACGAGATCTTCTTCAGTCCCTTCAAACGTATAGTCGCCCTTTGCGCCGCGGCCATTTTTTCAGGCCGCTTCATGCGTTTCCACTTCCTGATGTCTTCCTTGCTACGCCCGCAGCTCACGCACAGATCGCCGCGCAGTTGGCATACGGAAATGCATGGGTTTTCGATGTCCTTGGCCATGGTCAATGGCCCCTCGATGCCAGGCGTTTTTGCCAATCGCCATCATGGGCGCGTTGGCATTCCTCCTCAGAGTCGAATCGGACAGTGTGGTCCGAAGGCTCCAGGGCGATGCCTGCCTCATCCAGCGCGATGGCCGTCAACTGAAATACCCGCGCTTTCGCGCCAGCCTGGGCGAGTTTTTTATCGCCCAGGGTTTCGAACACCCAGGTCACCTTCAGCGTCTGGGCAAACGCGTTCATGTCAGCCGTGTGGGTGAGCCAGGTAAAGCCTTTGATTTCAGATTTTGCCGTTTCGCAGGCGGCGGTCAGTGTTGCAATCAAACGGCGCTCGATTCGCGCAAGTTCACGTTTGCCCAAGGGCATGGCGGGCTCCTTTGTGAGAAGTCGTGGGGGTTCCCTGTCGGGTAAATCAGACAGGTCGAAACTCGACAGTCAGATGGCTGATTTCGTGAACCGGCTTCAGGCGTTCACGAATGCTTTCGGTGTTTGCAGTGGCTTGGCCAATGACGCTGACGATCGCTGCATGCGCTTGCGGCCCGATCCGCCAGACATGCAGGTCGGTGATGGTTGCATCGCCGGGCCGTTCAACCAATTCGCGAACTTCCTCTGCAACGTGCTCATCGGTTTGATCCAGCAGGACGCTCGCGGTGACACCCATCAAGGTCCATGCCCATCGCGCGATGACAACGGCACCCACGATGCCCATTGCAGGATCCAGCCATACCCATCCGAGGTAGCGGCCAGCGAGCAATGCCACAATGGCCAGGACGGACGTCAGCGCGTCCGCGATGACGTGGGCGTAGGCTGAGCGCAGGTTATTATCGTTGCCGTGATGTTGGTGGTCATGATGATCGTGATCGTGGCCATGACTGTGACTGTGACTGTGACCGTGGCCAAGCAGCAGTGCACTGACAATGTTGACGATCAAGCCGACAATCGCAATCAGCGTGGCGGTGCCGAACTGGACCGTTGTCGGCTGCAACAGCCGCATGACGGACTCTACGCCGATTGCCAGCGCAACCATGCCGAGAATGAGCGCTGAGGCAAACCCACCCAAGTCTCCAACCTTACCGGTACCGAAGCTGTAGCGCCGGCTGGACGCATGGCGCCTGGCGTATCCATACGCGGCCGCCGCGATGCCCAATGCACCGGCATGGGTTGCCATGTGAAAGCCATCGGCAAGCAGCGCCATCGAGCCGGTGATATAGCCGACGCTGATTTCGCCCACCATCATCACCAGGGTCAGCGCCACGACCCAAAGCGTGCGTTTGGCATTTTCTTCGTGTGCAGGCCCAAGGAATACGTGGTCGTGTACATGTTTGATGTGGGTGCTGCTCATGAGCCGGTACTCCTTGAGTTCACTTGGCGTAGCGGCGAATGGCTTCAAGCAGTTCTTCAACACCCTTGTTGCGTTCATCTTCACTGAGGGCAGGGTTCGCGACATGCTCGCGAGCGTGATCCTCGATGATTTCTTCCATCAAGCCATTGATAGCCCCGCGAGTGGCAGCGACAAGATGCAATGTTTTCGCGCAGTCGAGATCCGATTCCAGTGCGCGCTCAACGGCCTGGATTTGTCCGGCGATGCGTTTAACACGCTTGAGAAGATCGTCTTTGTTGGCAGCAATATGACTCACGGGATACCCCCCTTACTTTCGTTTGGGGAGTATAGGTATACCCCCTATACCTATACAAGCCTCTTTCGTCCTTGAAAGTGAGTGCCGGCTTTCAGGAAAGGGGGGCAGCTGTCAGGCCGCAGTAATGGTCTTGTGCGTATCAATCAAATGCTGCACCACCCCCGGATCGGCCAGGGTGGAGATATCGCCCAGGCCATCGTACTCAGCGGTCGCAATCTTGCGCAGGATGCGCCGCATGATCTTGCCCGAGCGGGTCTTCGGCAGCCCCGGCGCCCACTGGATCACATCCGGCGAAGCAATCGGGCCGATCTCCTTGCGCACCCAGTTCTTCAGTTCCAGGCGCAATTGCTCGCTGGTCTCTTCGCCAGCGTTGAGGGTGACGTAGACATAAATGCCCTGGCCCTTGATGTCGTGCGGTACACCGACCACCGCCGCTTCGGCGACTTTCGGGTGGGCGACCATCGCGCTTTCGATCTCGGCGGTGCCCATGCGGTGGCCGGACACGTTGAGCACGTCGTCGACGCGACCGGTGATCCAGTAGTAACCATCGGCATCGCGACGGGCGCCGTCACCGGTGAAGTACATGCCACGGAAAGTCTTGAAGTAGGTGTCGACGAAACGGTCGTGATCGCCATACAGCGTACGCGCCTGGCCTGGCCACGAATCGAGAATCACCAGGTTGCCTTCGGCCTCGCCTTCGATGATGTTGCCCAGGTTGTCCACCAAAGCCGGCACCACGCCGAAGAACGGCCGCGCCGCGGACCCCGGCTTCAAGGCATGGGCGCCGGGCAGCGGGCTCATCAGGGTGGCGCCGGTCTCGGTCTGCCACCAGGTGTCGACGATCGGGCAACGGGATTGGCCGACGTTCTTGTAGTACCAGTCCCAGGCCTCGGGGTTGATCGGCTCGCCCACAGAACCCAACAGGCGCAGGCTGCTGCCATCGGCGCCTTCGACGGCGGCCGTGCCCGCCGCCATCATCGCGCGGATCGCGGTCGGGGCGGTGTAGAGGATATTGACCTTGTGCTTGTCGACGATCTTCGCCACCCGGGTGATGTCCGGATAGTTCGGCACGCCTTCGAACAGCAGTGTGGTCGCGCCGTTGGCCAGCGGGCCGTAGACGATGTAGGTGTGGCCGGTGACCCAGCCGACGTCGGCGGTGCACCAGTAGATTTCACCCGGGCGGTAGTCGAACACCCGCTCGTGGGTCATGGCCGCGTACAACAGGTAGCCGCCGGTGGTGTGTTGCACGCCCTTGGGCTTGCCGGTGGAGCCGGAGGTGTAGAGGATGAACAGCGCTTCCTCGGCGCCCATCTCTTTCGGCGCGCACACGGTGCCCGCCACTTTCATCAGGTCTTCGTACCAGATGTCGCGATGCTGGTTCCACTTGATGTCGCCACCGGTGCGCTGGCACACGATGACTTTCTGGATGCTGCTGGTTTCCGGGTTGGTCAGGGCGTCGTCGACGTTGGCCTTGAGCGGGATCTTCTTGCCGG